>NZ_JASGFM010000042.1:0-59685 GCF_047605565.1 Labrys sp. (in: a-proteobacteria) | reverse complement strand
CCGGGCTGGTCTCGTCGATCGGCTTCTTCTTGGCCTTCATGATGTTGGGCAGCGAAGCATAGCGCGGTTCGTTGAGGCGCAGATCCGTGGTGATGATCGCCGGCAGGTTGAGCGCAACCGTCTGCAGGCCGCCATCGACCTCTCTGACAACGTCGATCTTGTCGCCGCCGACCTCGAGCTTGGAAGCAAAGGTGCCCTGCGGCCAGCCCAGCAGCGCCGCCAGCATCTGGCCGGTGGCGTTCATGTCGTCGTCGATGGCCTGCTTGCCCAGGATGACCAGGCCGGGGTTCTCATTGCCGATCACCGCCTTCAGGAGCTTGGCCACCGCCAGAGGCTCGACGGTGGCGTCGGTCTTGACCAGGATGCCGCGGTCGGCGCCCATGGCCAGGCCCGAGCGCAGCGTCTCGGCCGCCTGGGCCGGACCGATCGACACCACCACCACTTCGCTCGCCTTGCCGGCTTCCTTCAGACGCAGCGCTTCCTCCACGCCGATCTCGTCGAAGGGGTTCATCGACATCTTGACATTGTTGAGATCGACACCCGAACCATCGGCCTTGACGCGGATCTTCACATTGTAATCGACCACCCGCTTCACGGGCACGAGCACTTTCATGGGGCTTCTCCAGACGGGGAACCGGAACAATGAGCGATATGAAACGACCGCATAATGGCCTTGTCCTTCCCGCGCTGTCGGCGAACCGACACGTCACGTCGCGACAAGACCGCCGCCGCTGAACTTGATGACGCAAGTCAGCTAAAGGGCGCGGCTTTTTGTGTCAACGCGACATTTGTGTGAAGCGACCGGGCGAGTTCCAGTCACGGGCATTCTCGGCGGTCGGTGGAGCGCATCACGAACCGCGACACGCCGGACAAGTCAGCACGAATGTCCCACTCGGCCTCGGGGAGGACGTCGATACTGTTTGCCACCTCCGGCGATCAATCGCTCCAACTGCACTACCACCCGGCCCGACCGATTCTGCTACTCAACACAGTAACAGGTTACCATTTATTGTTTTTATTATCGAACACTTTGCTCTTGCCTTCCTCATACTTAATTGGAAACAACAACAAACTGTTGATAAGCAAAAATCCCACCAAACACGACTTGCGCGAAGCATACCTGCTCGCTGTGCTCGGACTCAGGTTTGCTCGGTACTCCCTAACCCTACGCAATGATTGGCGCGGCCTCCCTTCGCCGTGACTTTGGCAGCAAAGGCTTGGAGCACGAACAAGAAGACGATCTCCAGCCACGCTCCCAAGGAAAGCAGGTCCCCCATGTTTGATACAGTTTTGAAAGTCGCCGGCGTCCTTTTCGTTGCAACCAGTCTCGCCAGTTGCTCAACCGCCGGCATGTTTCCCAAGCCCGGCGAGGCCTATGTCAAGGACGTGACGGTGACGGCCATTGCCTCCGCGCGCAATCCAGTTCCGGGAAGCTTCGCCCCGCGGCTGACTGAAGCTGTGCGCCAGGACGTGCAGCACCTGCCGCAAACCGGCGCAGCCAAGCACCTGTCGATCATCCTGACCGATTATCATTTGAAGAATCCCGCCCTGTCCCTGCTGGTCGGTGACGCCAATTACGTCAAGGGCACACTGACGGTCACGGATCTGGCAGGCGGGCCTGCCAAGACGGCCCCGTTCGTGGTCGGCAATCAAGGGCAGGTCAATGGCGTGGTCGGCGCCATCGTAGCCGCCAACCAGGATCCGGGCCTGATCGAAGGCGTTCTGGTCGTGCAGTCGAGCCGCAAGGCGCTGGAAAATTTCTATGGTTCCAAGCTCTTGAAGACCTATGCGGAAAACCCGCCGGCGGCGACGCCCGCTGCCACCGCCACGCCGGCCCCAGCCAGCCCGGCCAAGGCCAAGCCCACCAAGCCTCCTGTCCGCAAAGCAAAACCCGCTGTACCGGCGGCCGCGCAGCCCGGCACTTAAACAAAACGGCGCCCCAGGGCGCCGCGACATCGAATAGAGATCCGGAGGAGGCACTCTGCCTCCCTCCGTTTCTTATATGTAACGCACAAGGGCCTTGCGGCAAGACCCGGTTCCGGCGCTATCAAACCAACCCTCGACCGCAATCAAGGGAAAGGGTGCCGGATGCGTGTGTTGTTGACGAGCTTTGGATCGCGCGGCGATATCGAACCGGTGGCGGCGCTGGGAGCGCGGCTCCGCGATCTCGGCCTCGAGGTGCTGGCCTGCGTGCCGCCGGATGAGGAGTTCGAGGCGGTGCTGGCCCGCGCGGGCGTAAGGCTGGTGCCCGCCTTCCGGGCCTTGCGGCCCTGGTTGGCGGAAGTGCGCAAGGGACCTGTCGACCTGCCCCAGGTGGCGGGCGAGGTCCTGGAGGGGCAATATCGGGCAATGGCCGCGGCGGCCGAGGGTTGCGATGCCGTGGTGGGTTGCGGCCTGTTTCCCTCCACCGCCGCGGCACAGGCGGTGGCCGAAGAGCGGGGTCTTGCCTATGTCCATGTCAGCTATTGCCCGCTCTTCATCCCTTCCCCGCATCATCCGCCCTATGCCTATCCCGGTCACCCTCGCCCGCCGGGAATCACCGACAACCGGGCTTTGTGGGATCACAATAGCGAGGTCATGAACGCCCTGTTCGGTGCCGCCGTGAATGGCCTGCGCGTCCGGATCGGCCTGCCGGCGCTCACCAATGTGCGCGATCATGTCTTCACCGACAGTCCCTGGCTGGCTTCGGACCCGATCCTGAGCCCGTGGCCGCCGGCCGCAAGCACAGTGGTACAGACCGGTGCCTGGATCTTGCCGGACGAGCGCCCGCTCCCGGCCGATCTCGAAGCCTTCCTGGCAGCCGGCCCGCCACCGGTCTATGCGGGCTTTGGCAGCATGTCGATGCCGACGGCCCAGGCGGCCGGCCCCGTGGCGATCGCGGCGATCCGCGCCCAGGGCCACCGCGTCCTGCTCGCTCGCGGCTGGGCCGGACTCGCTCTTGCGGAGGCCGCAGAGGATTGCTTCCTCGTCGGCGACGTCAACCAGCAGGCCCTGTTCCCGCGCGTTGCGGCGGTGGTGCATCATGGTGGTGCCGGCACCACCACGGCGGCGGCTCGGGCGGGCGTGCCGCAGGTGATCGTACCACAGCTGGTGGACCAGCCGTTCTGGGCCGGACGAGTGGCGGCACTCGGCATCGGTGTGGCTCATGACGGCCCGGCCCCGAGCCTCGACTCGCTCTCCGCCGCGCTCGCTATCGCTCTGGCGCCGGAAACCCGCGCCCGGGCCGCCGCCCTGGCGAAATCGATCCGCACCGATGGCGCCGCGCTGGCCGCCGGGCTGCTCCTCGACATGACGCGCCGGTGATCTGAATGAATCGTTACGCCGGCCGGTTCGCGCCGGCCGGCGAGCACGGTGCCTCCAGCCGCGTTTAAAAAACCTGCCCTGCCACCTCGCTCAATCGAACGTGTCGCGCCAGTCGTTCTGCGCCTGGGGCGGCGCATTGTCGAACAAAGGCGCATCGGCGCGTTTGAGCGGCAGCACCAGGATGGCGCCGGCGACCAGTCCGCCAAGATGGGCAAACCAGGCGACATCGTCTGTCGAGGTGACGAAATAGGCATAAAGCGCAAAATAGGCCTGGTAGAGAATCCAGGCCCCGATCGCCCAATAGGCCGGCAGTTTCAGCGGAATGCGGAAGAACAGGAGCACCCAGATCTTCACCTTGGGATGCAGCAGCACATAGGCAGCCACCACGCCCGATATCGCCCCGGATGCCCCGATCAGCGGGCTGGTGGAGTCCTGTGCGGTCAGGGCATAGGCGAAGGAAGCCAGTACGGCACAGGCCAGATAGAAGAACAGGTAGCGCCAGCGCCCGAGATCATCCTCGACATTGTCGCCGAACACCCACAGGAACAGCATGTTGCCGGTCAGGTGCATCCATGAGCCGTGCACGAAGGATGAGGTGATCGGCGTCAGCCATTCCGGCACCCTGATATATTCGGCCGGCAGCTGCATCTTCTGGAACAGAACCACCGGAATCATGCCATAGGAATAGGTAAAGCCCGCCGTATCCGCCACGAAGGTGCCGGGCACGTAGCCGGACTGGAAGAACACGAAAACCGAGACATTGGCGGCAATCAGCGCCCAATTCACATAGGCTCGCGTGATGCGCCGGTGCGGGTTGTCGTCATAGAGCGGTATGATCATCTCGCGTCCCGTATCGCCTGCCGATGCAAGTCGCGTGACGGCAAGAACAATGTAGGGCGAGAAGCAGCGGGAATAAAGGTCGCACAGCGAACAGAGCCGTTGGTGCGGGGTATTTACCGTCATCCCGCATACTATTTTGAGAATGCGCGGCATTTATGCATCATCTGCCCGGGTCATTGGAGGGTGATCGCAGTCCGAGAGGAACCAGATGCTTCGTTGCTCGCGATCTCGTGCCGCTGCCCTTGCCATCATCATGACCGCGCTGCCGGTTCTGGCCGTCACCACGCAGACCAGCCCCGCCTTCGCCGCCCCGCAAGAAGCCGTGCTCAAGCAGGCCGAAGCACAGCGCCAAGCCTTGATCGACACCATGAAGGCGCTGGTTTCGATCGAATCGGGCAGCAAGGACCCCGATGGCCTGGCCGAGATCGCCACCCTGATCGCGGACCGGCTCAAGGCCCTGGGCGGCGAGGTGCAGCAGATCGAGCCGAAGGGCGTCTATCGCATGCAGGACACGCCCGAGAAACCGGGCAAGGTCGTGCTTGCCCGCTTCACCGGCACCGGCACCAGGAAGATCGCTCTGATCGCCCATATGGACACGGTCTATCTCAAGGGCATGCTGGCGCAGCAGCCGTTCCGCATCGAGGGCGACAAGGCCTATGGCCTCGGCATCGCCGACGACAAGCACGGTGTTGCCCTCGCCCTCAGCACTGTTGCGCTGCTGAAGGAGCTGAATTTCAAGGACTACGGCACGCTGACGGTGATGATCAACGGCGACGAAGAGATCTCCTCGCCCGCTTCGCGCGCGCTTCTCACCGAGCTCGGCGCCGAGCAGGACGCCGTGTTTTCCCTGGAAGGCGGGGGCATCGGCACCGACCAGATCATCCTCGCCACCGCCGGCATCGGCGCCGTCGCCCTCAAGGTCGAGGGCAAGGCCTCCCATGCCGGGGCTGCACCCGAGCGCGGCGTCAACGCGCTCTATGAACTGGCGCACCAGATTCTGCAGATGCGCGATCTTTCCGATCCCAAGCTCGGCCTCAAGCTGAACTGGACGGTGGCCAAGGCCGGCACCAACCGCAATGTCATCCCGGCCGAAGCAACGGCCCAGGCCGATGTGCGCATGCTGCGCATGGCCGATTTCGACCGCATCGAGAAGACGGTGAAGGAGCGCATCGCCAACAAGCTCCTGCCCGACAGCAAGATCGAGGCGCTGTTCGAGCGCCGCCGCCCGCCCCTGCAGCCCACCGACGCCGGGCGCGCCTTGGCGGCACGGGCCGGCGCCATCTATGGCGAGATCGGCCAGAAGCTGAGCGTGATCGACAAGGCCGGCGGCGGCGGCACGGACGCCGCCTTTGCGGGACTGAAAGCCAAGGGACCGGTGCTGGAAGGCCTCGGTCTGCGTGGCTTCGGCGCCCATTCCAACGACGCCGAATATGTCGAGCTCGATTCGGTGGTGCCGCGCCTTTATCTGCTGGCACGGCTGATCATGGACGTCTCGGCCGGCAAGACGAAATAAGTGGCGCCCGGCCCAGGCGCGGCAAGCGCCTGCTGGCCCGAAACCCTATTCGTTGGTCTTGATGTTGGTCCAGGTCCGCGTCCAGAGTTTCTGAATCTTGGCGTCCGGCGCCGTGGTGGTGAACAGGCGCGCCATGGTGGCCTCATCAGGGAAGATGGCGGGATCCTTGAGGATCTCGGGCTTGATGAACTTTTGCGCGGTGAGATTGCCAGTGGCGTAGGAGATGAACTCCGTATTCCTGGCAGCTATCTCCGGGCGCATCATGTAATCGATGAAGGCATGGGCCTCCTCGACATGCTCGGCATCCTTGGGGATCGCCCAACCGTCGACCCAGATCAGCGCGCCTTCCTTCGGCACGACATAACGGATGTCGACCAGGGGGCTGTCAGGCGACTTGGCATGGGCTTCGATGGCGCGGTTGCGCGCCTGGATGACGTCCCCGGCCCAACCGACCACCAGGCACAGATCGCCGGCGGAGAGCGCGCTCAGATAACCCGAGGAACTGAAGGTCCGGACATAGGGCCTGATGGCCTTGAGCAGCTCTCCCGCCTTGGCGATATCCTTGGGGTCCTTGGAATCGGGATCGAACCCGAGATATTTCAGGGCAGGCGGGATCAGCTCGTCGGGGGTATCGAGAATACTCACGCCGCAATCGGCGAATTTGGCCAGGTTCTCCGGCTTGAACACGATGCTCCAGCTGTCGATCGGCACATCGCCCAGGCGCTTCCTGGCCATCTCGACATTGTAGCCGATGCCGGTGGTGCCCCACATATAGTTCACGGCGTATCGGTTGCCCGGATCATAGAAGGCCAGGCGCTGGAACACCTTGTCCCAGCCGTGCTGGAGATTGGGGATCCTGGCCTTGTCCAGCGGTTGAAACACGCCGGCTGCGATCTCGCGCTTCAGGTTGGGGCCGGTGGGATCGACCACGTCATAGCCGGAATGACCGGCATAGAGCTTGGTCTCCAGCACCTCGTTGGAATCCATGGTGTCGTAGACGACCTTGATGCCGGTCTCCTTGCTGAAGCCTTCCAGGGTGGAGGGATCGATGTAATCGGCCCAGCTATAGACGTTGACGACCCTGTCGCCCGCCATTGCGGGCCCGGTAGCCATCAGGGCGGCCATGGCCGCAGCGGCGAGAGCCAAGAGCTGGGGCGGTCGGAGGCGACTTCGGCGAGAACGCGATCTCCAAATCGGCGTCGGGCAAGACGGCATGAGGGTCTCCTCTGGACGTGCGTCATCATTGCCGCCGACGCCAGACGCCGACGGATGGGGATTGCAGCCCTGTACAAAGGGGTGCAATTGCTGTGATGGGGCCTGAAGCGTTTTGCGATTTGGTGGAATCACCAAGAATCGCAAAGACGCGTCAGAACAAGGAGTTAGAGCAAATAAGCGTCCATACTCGAACGCGCTTTGCTCTTGACGATGCCACGACGCCTCGCTTCAGACGGAAGCACGCGGCTGTTCGCACCGAGAAAGCCCGCTCGGCGTCATTCAGGATCCGGACGAGCGGAAACCGGCGCTCTTCGGCGCATCCGCCCCGGCTGTCCGGGTAGAACATTCCATCGAGGTCGTCGCTCTACGGACGAGCCTGCCCGAAAGCGTTTCGTATCCGCGCCGACAGTCGGCTCTTCCTCCTTCTTGCTCGCTCAGGACGGCTGGGCTTCCGGCAAGGGACGGCCCAGGGACGAACGCACCGCCGGGATAGGTCCCGACGGCATAAAATGCTCAGGCAGCACGATGGCCAGATGCGAGGCCGCGACGTCGCGCGCCTCCTCCCGCGACAGGTTCTTGGGGGCGATCATCAGATGCAGCCACAGGCCTTCGAGCATGCACACGATCGCGCGCGCCAGCTTATGCGCATCGATGCCCGCCGGCACGAGTTCGACACAGAGATCGGCGACGACACCGAGATTCTCCTGGTCTGTGTCGTTGCACATGCTGCGATAGGTCGGACGGGCCTTCGCCTCGCCCCGGAAAGCGCACCAGGCTGCCAGCTTGCGCGGCGTGCAGATCCTGCGGTCGAAATCGGCCAGGACCATCGCCCAGAGCCGCTCCGCAGCCGATGGCCCGGCCTGGGCAAGGGCAGCGCGCCAATGATCGCGATATTCGTCCGACAGGAAACGCAACGTCTCCAGCAGCAATTGTTCCTTGGTCTCGAAATGAAAGTTCACGATGCCGCGGGACATGCCGACCGCCTCGGCGACGACACCGATCGTGGTGCCCTCATAACCGTAACGGGCCAGGCAATCGATCGTCGCATCGATCAACTCGCTCCGGCGCTCGGCCCGGTTGATCCGCGTGCGGCCCGTGCTCGTGGAAGTGTTCATCCTGGTGAAGCCACCCTGTCCCGCCGCCCGATCCGAGCCGGCGTCTTTCCAGCATGCTTGGTGAGAACGGTGGGATTGTCAATGCGATTTTTTGCTATACGTTCGTTCAGTATCATGATTATAACTGAACGAACGTATAGCAATTATACAATCGAACATTCGTAGCGGGAGTGCTGACAGGCCTGCGTTTTTTGGGGGGCCCGGCGAGGGAAGGTCCATCCCTCCCCCGGCACGACCAAAGGACATGTCCCAGCTGGTGAAGACGAGGTGACGACGATGACGACGATTGGCTCGACGGCGATGGCGGTAGCGGAGGAAGATCTCACCGAACGCGCCAAACGCCATCTGATCCAGCCCTGGCCCGTCGCGGAAACCATGGGCGACGAGGCACGCCCGCTGATCGGCGAGGGCGACGGCATCTACATCACCGATGCCGCCGGCAAGCGTCTGATCGACGGCCCCGCCGGCATGTGGTGCACCAATATCGGCCATCGCCGTCGCGAACTTGCCGACGTCATGCGCGAACAGGCAATGGCGCTGTCCTACAGCTCGCCCTGGTACACCACGAGCTCGCCCTCCGTCGCCCTGGCCGAGCGGATCGCCGCCCATGCGCCGGGCGACCTCAACCATGTCTTCTTCACCACCGGCGGATCCTCGGCCGTGGAGACGGCGCTGCGCTTCATGCAGTTCTACAACAATGTGCGCGGCCGCCCGGACAAGAAGCTGATCCTCAGCCGCGGCAGCGCCTATCACGGCTCGACCTATCTTTCCGCCTCGCTCAATGCCCGTCCGCGCGACAATGACTGGATGGACAGCGCCAGCGATCTCGTCATCAAGCTCTCGTCACCCAACCCCTTCCGCCGTCCCGGCGGCAAGACAGTGGCCGAATTCGCCGATGTCCTGGTCGACGAGTTCCGCGACACCGTCGCCCGGGTCGGTGCCGAGCGGATCGGGGCTTTCGTCGCCGAGCCGATCCAGGCCTCGGGCGGCGTCATCGTGCCACCGGAGGGCTACCTGCCGCGCATCCGCGAGATCTGCCGGGCCAACGACATCCTCTATATCTGCGACGAGGTGGTGACAGCCTTCGGCCGCCTCGGCCATGTCTTCGCTTCGGGAGCAGTATTCGGGCTCGATCCCGACATGATCACTTTCGCCAAGGGCGTCACCTCGGGCTATTTCCCGCTGGGCGGCGTGGTGATCTCGGATCGGCTGCTCGCGGATCTCAGGCGTTCCAACCATCCCGAGGCGATGTTCGCCCATGGTCTGACCAACACCAGCCATCCCATCGGCTGCGCGGTCGCCCTGAAGAATCTCGATATCCTGGAAGACGGCGTCCTCGACCATGTGCGCGAGGTCACGCCCTATTTTCAGGCCCGGCTCCGGGACCTCGCGGACCTGCCTTTGGTCGGCGAGGTGCGCGGCCTCGGCATGATGGCTGGCATCGAATGCGTCGCCGGGCCTGCCGGCGAGGAGGGTGGGGCGCTCGACGAGACCATCGGCAAGCGCATCGACGGCCATTGCCAGGAACTCGGCCTGCTGGTGCGGCCGATCGTCAACATGTGCGTGATGTCGCCGCCGCTGACCATCACCCGCGCCCAGATCGACGACATGGCCGCCATCCTGCGCGAAGGCATCTCGCGCACGATGGACGACCTCGAACGCGAGGGCCTGTGGCGGCGCTAGGTTCGGAACGCGAACTTCCAGTCTGCTCCTGGGGCGAGGCCACTCATTGAGGAGCAAGAGCGGTCTCAGCGACATGCCTGCATGTCGCTGAGAAGTCCTCTCTTCAACCTTACCCCATCGCCTTGATCACGGCCGCGCCCATCTCGCTGGTCGAGACGGCGTTCTGGCCGGCGCTGGCGATATCCTTGGTGCGCAGCCCCTCGCTCAGCACCGCCGAGATGGCGGCGTCGAGGCGATCGGCGGCCTCGGAAAGGCCAAAGGAATAGCGCAACGCCATGCCGAAGGAGGCAAGTGTGGCGATCGGATTGGCCAGGCCCTTGCCGGCAATGTCGGGCGCCGAGCCGTGCACCGGCTCATACATCGCCTTGCGCTTGCCGGTCTTGGCATCCTCGGCGCCGAGCGCGGCCGAGGGCAGCATACCGAGCGAGCCGGTCAACATGGCCGCGACGTCGGAGAGCATGTCGCCGAACAGATTGTCGCAGACGATCACGTCGAACTGCTTGGGCGTGCGCACCAGCTGCATGCCGCAATTGTCGGCCAGGATGTGCTCGAGCTTGACTTGCGGATATTCGGCCTTGTGGACCTCCGTGACGACCTGCTTCCACAACACGCCCGATTTCATGACGTTGTGCTTTTCGGACGAATGCACCAGGCCGCGGCGCACCTTGGCGAGGTCGAAGGCGACGCGGGCGATGCGCTCGATCTCATGGGTGGTGTAGACCTGGGTATCGACGGCGCGCTTCTCGCCGTTCTCCAGCGTGACGATCTCCTTGGGCTCGCCGAAATAGACACCGCCGGTGAGCTCTCGCACGATCATGATGTCGAGGCCCTCGACCAGCTCGCGCTTGAGCGAGGAGGCTTCGGCCAGCGCCGGATAGCACACGGCGGGACGCAGATTGGCGAAGAGGCCGAGATCCTTGCGCAGGCGCAGGAGGCCGGCTTCCGGACGCGCCTCATAGGGAACGTCGGCCCATTTCGGACCGCCGACAGCACCGAACATCACCGCATCGGCCTGGTCTGCAAGCTTCATGGCATCTTCGGAGATCGCCTTGCCATGGGCGTCATAGGCGGCGCCGCCGACCAGATCCTCTTCCGTCTCGAAGGAGGCGAGGCCCGTCTTGTTGAGGAAGGCGATCAGGCGTTTGACCTCCGCCATCACTTCGACACCGATGCCGTCGCCAGGAAGAAGGAGGAGCTTTTGCGTCGCCATGACCTGTCACCTTTGATTGGAATGCCGGCTGATTAGACGAGCAAGGGGGAAGGTGCAAGCAAGGAGGCAAGATGGGCGGGTTCCAAGACCCGCCTGTCGGCGCTGAAGACGTACCGGTCCGGGGATCGCTACGTCACCGTCGCTGCATGCGCATAATGCCGCCGGAATGACATGAGAATTGTCGGCGACCATCCTCCAAGGTTGCGGAGAGAGGCGTTTATGCTCTATTCGCCCCTTCGTTTCGACGGGCCTCCGACCATGACTTATGCCGTTAAGGAAATCTTCTACACGCTTCAGGGCGAAGGTCGTAACGCCGGCCGGGCCGCCGTGTTCTGCCGTTTCGCCGGCTGCAATCTGTGGTCCGGGCGGGAGGCTGACCGCGCGACGGCCATCTGCCAATTCTGCGATACCGACTTTGTCGGAATGAACGGAACGGGCGGTGGACGTTTCGCCGGCGCGCATGAACTCGCCCGCGCCATAAACCGGACCTGGACCGGTGGCGACGAAGGTCAGCGCCTCGTCGTGCTGACCGGCGGTGAGCCTCTTCTTCAGGTCGACGCCGATCTCGTCGCGGCCCTGCATGAGGCGGGTTTCGAGATCGCGGTCGAAACGAACGGCACCGTCGCTCCCCCCTCGGGCATCGATTGGCTCTGCGTCAGCCCAAAGGCCGGCGCGCCGATCGTGGTCGGCGCGGGTGACGAACTCAAATTCGTCTACCCTCAAGCCGGGCTCGACCCCTGCCAGTTCGAAGATCTGTCCTTCCAGCATCTGCTGCTCCAACCCATGGACGGACCGGAGCGCGAGGCGAACACGGCAGCTGCGGTCGCCTACTGCCTGGCGAATCCGCGGTGGCGATTGACACTGCAAACCCATAAAATGCTCGGTATTCCATGAAGATCACGCAGGCATTCACCTTCGAGGCCGCGCACCGCCTTCCCAACGTCCCGCAAACCCACCGTTGCCATCGAATGCACGGGCACTCCTATCGTGTCGAACTGCAGCTGGAAGGCCCGGTCGATCCACATACCGGCTTCGTCGTTGATTTCTTCGACGTGGAGGCGGCCTTCGGTCCGTTGCTGCAGCGCCTGGACCACTATTGCCTCAACGAGATCGAAGGGCTTGAAAATCCGACCGCGGAAAATATCGCGATCTGGATCTGGGACAGGATCAAGCCGCTGCTGCCGCTGGTCGCTTCCGTGAGGGTCTATGAGACCCCTCAATGTTGGGCGGAATATGAGGGCTGAGCGCCGCCTAAAGCGACCTGGCGGGCGATCTCGATAGCTGCGCTTCTCAAACGGACCGAGCTCCCCTCGCCAGTCTCTGTTCCCTGGGGGACTCGACCTTCCCAAGCGCCTGCCCCCAGATTTGCGCGCGAATCGGGCCCATCGGCCCGACGCAGCAATGATAGGGAGCCTGTTCGTGAGCGAGCCCACGCAAGGTCTTTGGCACAATATGAACCGCCCGCTGGCTGCCATTCTTCTTGGCGTGCTGCCATTCTGGCTCTTCCTGGGCGCTTCCGACAAGCGGACCGTCAACGGCGAGGTGGTGTTCGAATCCGAGTTGAATCTGCTGGGCATCGTGATGGCGATCGTCGCCCTGGGGCTCGCCTTCACCATGCTGCGCCGCGATGGCTCTCCCGGCCAGCCACCGCGCCGCTGGCCGCGTACCCTGGTAGCGATCGCGGCCATTCCGCTGGCCCTGTTCCAGCTCGGCTACTCCATCGGCTTCTACAGTTTCAAGGACATCAATATCGCCGTCTTCGGAGGTCCCGCGCCGCCTCCTTCCACCTACGGCGGATTGAATCCCGACCTGAAAAAGTTCTTCGTCGAGCGCTCCCGGACACTGGATCAGGGTCGCCTCAACGACACGATCGTCAACTCCCTGCTGCGCCTGACTGAAGCGCGTATCAGACACAACGCCTATGCGGACGCCTGCCATCGCGGCAAATGGCAATTGGAGGCGGTGGCTCTGCCTGCCTTCCTCAGCGAGGCAGGACGCGATGCGATCGCCGAAAGCGAGCGCAAGCTAGCGGCCGAGCGGCCGGCGCCTTGCACGGAAAAGAATGCCAAGGCCAACATCACAGAGCTCTCCGACTATTATGCCCGCGACAAGGACATCCTGGCGATTCAACTCGCCGGCTACGACGGCCGTTTCGGCTCGGAGCCTCCACCCGCCGCCTCCACGACCGTACCGGCCATTGAAGGTGTCCCTGTCGGATTGGGAGCCAGCGTTGCAGAGGCTCAACGCATTTTTGGCTCCACCCGCCAGCCAGAGCCCTATACCAGCGCGATGGGCGAACGCCTCGCACTCTATCCCGCCGACGGCTTTGCACTTTACCTGTCGACCGACAAGCAGGTCGCGAGCATCAAACTCACCAAACCGTTCAACGGCAGCGTGGGCAGCGTCAGGATCGGTGATCCCTTGATCACCCTGAAACGTCTGATGGGCAAGCCGACGAAGGAACTTTTCCCCCTCGATAAGAACCGCGCCTATTTCTATCCTCTGCCCAATGGCGTCACCGCCCGTTTCGACGCCAGCGAGGAAGAAGGCGTGCAGTCGATCATGCTGCTCAAGACGAAGTAGAGAGCCCAGCAGGCGGATTTTCCGGACAGATCCGGGTACCCGCCCAGCCCAGCCTCAGTTTGCTGCGCCGATGCGGTAGACGACTTTACCTTCTCCATCCCGAATCTCCGTGGCTTCGACCTGGAGGCTGAGCCCGGGAAGGGAGGTCAGCGTATAGTTGCCGGCGACGGGACGCACCGTCGCCAGAAGCTCGCGATAGCCCTGGTCATCGAGGGTGACATGCGTATGGATGCCGTCGCTGCGAACAGTATTCGCGTCACCTCTTCCCCACACCACCACACACTCCGGATGATAGAGTGACAGCTCCCGGCCGAACCGCCAGCGATAGGGCAGCACCGCCAGCAGAGAACGCAAGGTCGTCGCGCTGAAGATCAGCGTGGTGGTCGAACTGTCCCTTTCGGCCTCGACACGATCGCCATAGATGATTTCGGTGGGTGAGCCATCCTGCCGGGCCCGGTCCTCGACGACGCTCAGCACAACGGGATCGGCGAGGATACTGGCCCTGGCAATATCCGTCACTCTTTTGGCCGAGCGGCTGGCCAACAGCGACGCGACCAAATCGACTCCAACATTCCAGACGGCATCCATCTCGTCACCGGTGATGCCGACCGCCTGGACGAAACGTAGCTTGCCGTTTGGGGTGTCGAGATCGGGCAGGTCAGGATCGGCAATGAAGATCAGGTTGAAAATCTGCGTCTCGATTTCCTGAACGATCGGAGCGAGACGTTGGCGATACTGTCCGGGTTCGAACACATTGCCGGTGTTGAAGACATAGCGTCCCAGCCCCTGCAACATCTCGAACGGCCATTTGGGTGGTTCCATCTCCTCGCCACGCTTGAGACGAAAGGTGAGTTCGAAACCAAAACCACTCTCGTCCGGATCGCTTGATTCCTTGCCAAAAAGCTCGGTCAAGCCATAGGTGACATAGTGCCAATGCGGTGTGTCGCCGGCGCCTTGATAGACGGAAACACCGTTGAGGACGCTGGAGCCTCCCAAGCCTGGCGGCGGCACCGCGGCGACATGGACTTCCTTCTGCCCAGGATAGAGACGCTCGCAAGCTGCATCGATGGCATGCCAGCCTGGAGCCTCATCCTTGTCGATCTGAGCCATTTCCGTACTCCCATGGGTTTTTTTTAGCCGCATTGATCCCAATAACCGGCCCGTCTTGCTTCTCGATGAGCCTCCCCGCCATCGAAAGAACCATAGCGATGGAAGATCAGGCCAGCCAAGCCTTTCATGCCGCTACGTCATCCTGCTAGCGTCGGCACGTTCTGACGGGCAGGTCCTTGACAGACTCAGCCCCCTCCCCGACCTGTCGGGGATGATCATTGCGCCTAATCCATCGAGGCAAGCCTCCCGGAGCATGGGGCTCCATGGCTAATCCTGGCGAAGTCGTCGAGGTGCTGCTGCCGGTGGCTCTGGAGCGCACCTACAGCTACCGCGTGCCCTTCGGCAACACGCTGATGCCGGGCGATGTCGTGCGCGTCACGCTCGGCCCGCGCGAGGTGGTCGGCGTGGTCTGGGACGGCGATGGCGTGCTGCCTGCCTCCTCCAACCGGCTGAAATATGTGGAGGAGCGCCTCGAAATTCCCCCACTCGGGGCTGAAATGCGCCGCTTCATCGAATGGGTGGCGAACTGGACGCTGACGCCGCGCGGCATGATCATGCGCATGGCGCTGCGCGCGCCGGAATTGCCGCCGGAGAAGCAGAGGCTCGGCTATCGCCTGGGCAAGCACGAGCCCGAGCGCCTCACCGCTGCGCGCCGGCGCGTGCTCGACCATCTATCCGATGGTTTCGTGCATGAAAAGCGCGCGCTGATCGAGGCGACCGGGGTGTCACCGAGCGTGGTGGACGGTCTGGTCGATGCCGGCGCGGTCGAGCCCCTGGCCCTTCCACCGGAACCGGTGGCAGGCACACCGGATCTCGCCTTCGGCAGCGCCAGCCTGAACGAAGCCCAGGCGCTGGCCGCCGCCAGTCTGAGCCAGGCCGTGGCGGCCCGGCGCTTCTCGGCGATGCTCCTGGAAGGGGTCACCGGTTCGGGCAAGACCGAGGTCTATTTCGAGGCGGTGGCCGAGGCCGTCAGGCAAGGCGGGCAGGCTTTGATCATGCTGCCCGAGATCGCGCTGACCAACCAGTTCCTCGACCGTTTCGCCGAGCGCTTCGGCGTACGCCCGGCCGAGTGGCATTCGGGCATATCGGCCAACAAGCGGGCGAAGCTCTGGCACGGCATCGCCAAGGGCGAGGTTGCGGTGGTGGCCGGCGCCCGCTCGGCCCTGTTCCTGCCCTTCGTCGACCTGCGGGTCATCATCGTCGACGAGGAGCACGACGGTTCCTACAAGCAGGAGGACGGGCCGCGCTACAATGCCCGCGACATGGCGGTGGTGCGTGCCCGGCTGATCGATGCGCCGGTGGTGCTGGCCTCGGCCACCCCCTCGATCGAATCGAGGGTGAATGCCGATCGCGGCCGCTACGGCCATATCACCCTGCCCCAGCGTTTCGGCGGGCGGGCGCTGCCGTCGATCACTACCGTCGACATGCGCGAAGGTGGGCCCGAGCGCGGCAAATTCATTGCGCCCAGCCTGGTCTCGGCGGTCAAGGAAACGCTGACAGCGGGAGAGCAGGCCCTGCTCTTCCTCAACCGGCGCGGCTATGCTCCCCTTACCCTCTGCCGCAAATGCGGGCATCGCTTCCAATGCCCGAACTGCACGGCCTGGCTGGTGGAGCATCGCTTCCGCAAGAGCCTGGTCTGCCACCATTGCGGGCATACTGCGCCGGTGCCGCGCCATTGCCCGAGCTGCGAGGGCGAAGACACGCTCACCCCTTGCGGCCCCGGCGTGGAGCGCATCGCCGAAGAGGTCTCAGGTCTCTTCCCGGAGGCCCACACCGTGATCCTCTCCTCCGACATCCATGGTAGCGCCGAGCGCCTGCGCCAGGAGCTCGACACCGTCGCCAAGGGCGAGGCCAACCTCGTCATCGGCACGCAGCTCGTCGCCAAGGGCCATAATTTCCCTTTTCTGACGCTGGTCGGCGTTGTCGATGCCGATCTCGGCCTGGGCACCGGCGATCCGCGTGCGGCCGAACGCACTTTCCAACTCCTCGGCCAAGTCACCGGTCGGGCCGGGCGCGGCGAGCGCCCCGGCCGCGCTTTGCTACAGAGCTATGATCCCTCGCATCCGGTGATGCAGGCGCTGGTTTCGGGCGACAAGGAGAGTTTCTATGCGCGCGAGATCGCCGTGCGCGCCAAGGCCGGCCTGCCGCCCTATGGCCGCATGGCCGCCCTCACCATTTCCGACGAGGATCGCGGCAAGGCGGAGGGCTTCGCCCGCCAGCTCGTCAAATCGGCACCCTTCGACGCTGCCCTGCGCGTGCTTGGCCCGGCCGAGGCACCGATCGCGGTGATCCGCGGCCGCCACCGCATGCGCCTGATTTTGCAAGCCCCGCGCGACTTCGCCCTGCAGGATTATATCCGCGCCTGGCTCGCCGCCGGACCGAAGGTGAGCGGACAGCTGGCGGTGGACATCGACATCGACCCGATGAATTTCGCATAAGGCTCCCCTCTCCCGAGTCGGGAGAGGGGAATTGCCCTTCACACCGCGTAATCCATCGCCTCAAGATCGGCGATCAGACCGGGGCCGGTGGGCTGCCATCCGAGCTTCCTGCGGGTCTGCTCGCTGGAAGCCGGCATGTCGTGCCCGGCAAACAGGCCGAGCCAGCCGAAATGGGTCCCGGCCTCGCCGAGGGGGATGGATCTGACCGGCACCTTCAGGCCTCGGCCGATCACTTCCGCGATTTCCCGCTGCGACACGCCTTCCTCCCCCACCGCATGGTATTTCGCACCCGGTTCGGCCTTCTCCAGCGCGAGCCGGTAGAGGCGGGCGACATCGAGGATATGGGCCGCCGACCAGCGGTTCCGGCCCTCCTCGATATAGGCCGACACCCCCTTTTCGCGGGCCACCGCGATGGCATAGGTGACGAGACCCTGCCTGACCGTATCGTGCACCTGGGGAAGGCGTACGACCGAGACGTTGCCACCCTCCGAGGCCACGGCCGCGGCAGCCTCCTCCGAGGCAGCGCGCGGGATTACTTTCGAACTGATCACGGCGCCGTCCTCCTTGGCCAGCTCGCCGGGCACGGTGCTGGCCATGGCGGTGCCCGAGGTCACGATCAGGGGTCTGTCAGAACCGGCAAGTGCCGAGCCGAGCGCCGCGATCACGTGGCGGTCATCCTCGCAATTGGCGGCGAAGGTCGAGAAATCATGGTTGAAGGCGAGGTGGATGACACCATCCGAGCTGACAGCGCCGGCCCTCAGGCTGTCGAGGTCCTCCAGCGAGCCGCGATGAACTTCGGCGCCCGCCGCAGCCAGAACCGTCGCCTTGTCTTCCGACCGGGCCAGGCCGAGAACCTGATGGCCCGCCCCGATCAATTCCTTCACGACGGCCGAGCCGACAAATCCGGTCGCGCCGGTCACGAATACGCGCATGAGCAAGTCTCCTAGCAAGATAGGAGACAAGCATTGGCCCTTGGTTTATCCTGGTAAAGTAGTGACCTTATCGTATTATAATGACTAACAGGATGAACGGGCAGATCACGCAGGAAATCAAGCTCGGCAGCTATCTGAGGGATCGCCGCGCCAAGCTCGACCCGGCCGCCTTCGGCTTCGGGCCGGCGCGCCGGCGCACACCCGGCCTGCGCCGGGAAGAAGTGGCGCAGCGCGCCAATATCAGTCCGACCTGGTACACCTGGCTCGAACAGGGGCGCGGCGGCGCGCCATCGGCCGACGTGCTCGACCGTATCGCCCGCGCCCTGCTGCTGACCGAAGTCGAGCGCGAGCACCTCTTCCTCATCGGCCTCGGGCGCCCGCCCGAAGTACGCTACCGCAAGGGCGAGGACGTCACGCCACGGCTGCAGCGCGTGCTCGACGCGCTTCATCCGAGCCTGGCCCTGGTCAAGACCGCGACCTGGGACATCGTGGCCTGGAACAGGGCCGCCGCAGCGATTCTAACCGACTATGGCG
Source organism: Labrys sp. (in: a-proteobacteria) (assembly GCF_047605565.1). Classification (NCBI taxonomy): domain Bacteria; kingdom Pseudomonadati; phylum Pseudomonadota; class Alphaproteobacteria; order Hyphomicrobiales; family Xanthobacteraceae; genus Labrys; species Labrys sp. (in: a-proteobacteria). The sequence continues at coordinate 41,209 of NZ_JASGFM010000042.1, read as the reverse complement.
CTCTGCCGCCCCACCAACGCAACGTCCTGCGCTTCATGTTCCTCGACCCTAACGTGCGCGCCGCCCAATATGACTGGGAGAGCGTGGCCCGCTTCGTGGTGGCGACCTTCCGGGCCGACACGGCGCGCGCGGGGGCGGCGGCTGAAGTGGAGCCCCTCATCGAGGAACTCTGCCGGCTCAGCCCCGAATTCGAGACGATGTGGCGCGACAACGACGTCCGGGCCCATGGCGACGGCGTCAAGCGCCTGCGCCATCCGGTGCTCGGCCCGATCACGCTGGAATATTCGTCCTTCGCCGTCGATGGCCGGCCCGATCTCAGCATGCTGGTCTACAACCCGACGCCTGATGACCGCGACAGGATCAAGGCCTTTCTCGACGGGCTGGCAAGCCCCTCTCCCGGGTCGGGAGAGCGGCAGGGGTGAGGGAAATGAGCAAGCGTTCACCAGTGTCCTCCCCCACCCCCTCTCCCCACCGGGGAGAGGGGGACACGTGGAGGTTTCTCGTGACGACCTCAGACAGTATGAGGGTTGCCAACCGCAGCGAGCTTCGCGAGTTCCCATGCCCGATCCCGTCCCCTCTCCCCGCCAATTGCTCGAAAATGTCGGCCTCGGCGCCCATGCCGAACGCATCCTGCCCCATGAGTTGCCCGCCATTGCGATCCTGCTGGGGACCGGAGCCGGAGATATCGGCCAGAGCCGGATCGGGGGCCTGCCGGACCTGCCGGCCTCGCTCGCCTGGCCTCGCACGGCCAAGGGGGAAGCCATGGAGTTCGCGCTCCAGATCGACCTAGCCGAGCTTCCGCCCGCTGCCAGCGCACTGCCGCGAGCCGGCATGCTCTATGTCTTCATCGGCCTCGACGAACCAGCGACCAATATCGAACACCGCATCCTGCTTCACACCGGCGCCGATCCCCTGCATCCGGCCGCGCTGCCCACCGATATTCCCTTCGCCAACGACATGTTCGCCGATGTCGAGCCGCGCCGCCTCGAATTTGTCGCCGTCCCCGACTTCCCGCGCTGGGCCACGCAGGATTTCGCGGCGGTGACCCGCGACATGAGCGAGGACGAGCACGACACCTACAACGAGGATTTCATGTGGTCGCTCGAGCCGAACACGGCGAGCCCCATGCTCGGCAAGCTGTTCGGCCACGCCGCCGGCATCGGCTCGGACCCGCGCGAGGATGCCTATGTGGTACGGGAGGTCAATCCGAAGTGGCTCTACAACACCCGCGAACGCGCCAAGCTCGACCTCACGCCGGCGCGCAGCTGGCGTCATCTGCTCACCATCGACTCCTGCATGGCCCTCGGCCTCGGCATCTGGGATGCCGGCTATCTGCAATTTCTCCAGCACGAAAACGACCTCGAAAAACTGGATTTTTCCAGGGTCTATGCCGCCGCGGAAAGCAGCTGAGAATCCGCCAGGCGTCGCAGGGGTTCCCCATGACCGCCAAAAAAGGTATGAGCGTCGCCACATCGCGTTGAATTGAGCGAGTCATCATGACCAGTCCTGCCGCCGAAACCCGCCAGCTTCTCGAGGCTCTCGGGGTTCCGGCCAGCCGCTTCACCGGCGGCTCCCGCACCGTTCGCAGCCCCCTCACCGGCGAGACCATCGGCGCCGTTCAGGAAGACAGCCCGGCCGACGCCAAGGCGGCCATCGGCAAGGCACAGGCCGCTTTCGAAGCCTGGCGCAAGGTGCCCGGCCCGCAGCGCGGCGAACTGGTACGCCTGCTCGGCGAGGAACTGCGTGCCGCCAAGACCGAGCTCGGCCGCTTGGTCAGCCTCGAAGTTGGCAAGATCGCCTCCGAGGGCCTGGGCGAAGTGCAGGAGATGATCGACATCTGCGACTTCGCCACCGGCCTGTCGCGCCAGCTCTATGGCCTCACCATTGCCACCGAGCGTGGCGACCATCGCATGATGGAGCAGTGGCACCCGGCTGGCGTCGTCGGCGTGATCTCGGCCTTCAACTTCCCGGTTGCAGTGTGGAGCTGGAACGCGGCTCTCGCCTTCGTCTGCGGCGACAGCGTGGTGTGGAAGCCTTCCGAGAAGACCCCGCTCACGGCACTGGCCGTGGAAGCCATCTTCAACCGTGCTGCCGCACGCTTCGGCGGCGTGCCGGACGGCCTGCTCACCCTCATCCTCGGCGCCCGCGAGGTCGGCGAGGTTCTGGTCGACGATCCGCGCGTTCCCGTGGTCTCGGCCACCGGCTCCACCGCCATGGGCCGTATCGTCGGCGAGCGTGTCGCCCGCCGTTTCGGCCGATCCATCCTCGAGCTCGGCGGCAACAACGCCTCGATCGTCACGCCCTCGGCCGATCTCGATCTCGCCCTGCGCGCCATCGCCTTCGCCGCCATGGGCACGGCGGGCCAGCGCTGCACCTCGCTGCGCCGCCTGATCGTGCATGACAGCGTCTATGACGACCTCGTCGGCAAGCTGAAGAAGGTCTATGCCGGCATCAGCGTCGGCAATCCGCTCACCACCGAAGCGCTGGTCGGTCCCCTGATCGACAAGGCTGCCTTCGACGGCATGCAGAAGGCGCTCGAGGAGGCCCGCAAGGCCGGCGGCACCGTGCATGGCGGCGCCCGCGTCGCGGAAGCCGGCCCGCAGGAGGCCTATTACGCCCGTCCGGCCCTGGTCGAGATGCCGAAGCAGGTCGGCCCCGTCGTTAACGAAACCTTCGCTCCGATTCTCTATGTGCTGAAATATAGCGAGTTCGACGAGGCTCTCGCATTGCAGAATGGCGTGCCGCAGGGCCTGTCCTCCTCGATCTTCGCCACCGACATGCGCGAGGTCGAGCGCTTCGTCTCCGCCCAGGGTTCCGATTGCGGCATCGCCAATGTCAATATGGGCCCTTCGGGCGCCGAGATCGGCGGCGCTTTCGGCGGCGAGAAGGAAACAGGCGGCGGTCGCGAGAGCGGCTCGGACGCCTGGAAGGCCTATATGCGGCGCCAGACCAGCGCCATCAATTACGGCCGGACCCTGCCGCTGGCGCAGGGCGTGAAATTCGATGTCGACGACGGAGGGACGAGCCCTTGAGGATGGCGGAGACGAGACGCTTGAGAAACCTTGGATTTGCGCTGGCCGGCTGTGTGACAGCCGGTTTCCTCACCCTCCCCGGTCTGGCACAGGCGCAGACACAGGCAAAACAGGCTCCCTCCCAGGCCATGGCGGTCGAAGCACCCGGCCCGGTCCTCAAGGCCAAGGCCAAGCTCGAAAAGCGCGCTAAGCGTTCCGGTGCTGCGGCCACTTCCGTTGCCGCGGCACCCCTCGAGGCGATGAAAGGCGGCGAAGCCGCGCTCGCCGCCATCCCCCTGCCGCCAGCCCGCCCACGCGACATCGCCGAGGCGAGCCCGGCGGCGCCCGCCGCGCACGAGGCCGAAATCCAGACCGCCAGCATCCCCACGGCGGCACCGGTGGCCGTGCAGAAAGCAGCAGCCGAGCCTTTGGATCTCAAGCCCATCGGCAATGTCGATTCTCTCATCACCAAGCACGCCGCCCGCTACAACGTGCCTGAGAGCCTGTTGCGCCGCGTGGTCAAGCGTGAAAGCGGCTTCAATCCTGGCGCACGCAACGGCCCCTATCTGGGCCTGATGCAGATGCGCCTCGATACCGCCCGTGGCATGGGTTACCAAGGCGGTGCCGCCGGTCTGTTCGACGCCGATACCAACCTCACCTACGGCGCCGCCTATCTCGCCAATGCCTGGCGCGTCTCCGGCGGCAGTCCGGACCGCGCGGTGCGGCTCTATTCCAGCGGCTACTATTACGAGGCCAAGCGCAAGGGCATGCTGCCGCATATGATCAAAGGCAAGCCCGGCCGCTGAGGAGAGAGCAGGCTCTTCCCGCCTAGAGCAAAGCGCGTTCATGACTGAACGCTTGTTTGCTCTAGCTCATTGGTTCGACGCGTCTTTTCGATTCTGGATGACTCCGTCAAATCGCAAGATGCCATCGCGGGAAGGCTTTTCGATCTCCAGCAGCGCCTGACCATATCCGACATGTCCCAGCCTGAACTCAGCATCATCATCCCCACCAAGGACCGCCCCGACCTCCTGCGGCGGGCGCTGGCCTCGACGCAGGCTCAATCCTTCCGGGATTTCGAGCTCGTCGTGGTGGATGACGGCGATGGCAGCGGGGCGCGCCTTGCTGAAGAACTCGGCGTCGATCGCCTCCACACCTTGCTGACCGGTGGCAGCGGCCAGGTTCCGGCCCGCAATCTCGGTGTCGCCGCGGCGCGCGGCCGGCGCATCGCCTTCCTGGACGACGACGACTGGTGGGCCGAGCCGGATCATCTCGAGCGTGTGCTCGCCAAGGCCGACAGCCGCGGCCTTCTCTATGCCTCCGGCCGCATCGTTGCCGAGGGCGATCGCGCCGACGCCGGCAGCGAACTCACCTTCGAGGCTCATGCCGACGCCGAAGCCATCCGCCGCGACAATCGCCTGCTGGTGTCTGGCGTCGTCTATCCGCGCAGCCTGCACCAGAATCTCGGCCCTTTCGACGACAAGCTGCCCTACTACTGGGATTGGGACTGGTATCTGCGCCTGTTCGCCGCCGGCGTGCCGTTCTCCGGCCCGCTGGGCGATCGGGTGCGCATTTCCGCCCGGAACGACAGCGTCTCGGCCGCCGCCAATCTCGCCGCGCGCCAAGCCAACCTGACCCGCCTGTCCGCCAAGCATGGCTTGAGCCAGCTCGTACTGCGCAATCACGAATCGATCGCCCGGGAGGGCGGCCGGCCTTCGTGAGGCAGATCTACCGAGGCTCTACGCTCTTCTCATGAAAAGCTCTCCGATTGCCGTAGCGTTTCGGCAAGCCGGCGGAGCATGCTTGCAGATCGGCGATTGCTCCCTATGATCTCCTGCAACCATAACGAATAGCATCCAGGGAGATCCACATGTCCACCATGCTCCTCAACCGTCGCGGCCTGCTTTCCGCCGGCGCCGGGCTTGCCTTGACAGCCTTCTCTGCGCCCGCATTGGCGCAAAAGCGTATCCGCATGGTGGTTGCCACCGGCGGCACAGGTGGGGTTTTTTATCCCTATGGCGGAGGCCTGGCCAAGATCTTCTCTGAAAAGGTCCCCAATCTGCAGGCAACGGCCCAGGTCACCGGCGGTTCGGTCGACAATGCCAAGCTGCTGCATGCCGGCGAGGCGGAGCTCGGCTTTTCCACGCTCGATTCCACCTATGACGCGGTCAACGGCCTGGGCGCCTATGAGCAGGACGGCAAGCAGGATGTCGCGGTGCTCGCCGTACTCTACGACTCCTTCCTGCATGTGGTGGCGAGCAAGGATGCCGGCATCAGCCGTATCGCCGATCTCAAGGGCAAGCGCGTTTCCATCGGCTCGGCCGGCTCCTCCACCGAATCGATTGCCGACCGTATCCTGGCCGCCGCCGGGCTCGACCCCAAGACCGACGTGACGCGCGACAATCTCGGCGTAGCCGAATCGGTCGGCGCGCTCAAGGATGGCAAGGTCACCGCCTTCTTCTGGATCGGCGGTGTACCGACCTCGGCAGTGCGCGACCTCGCCACCACCAGCCAGCCGCCGATCTCCTTCATCCCGGCCGATGCCGAACTCGCCGTGGTCGAGCAGAAATATCCGGGCCTCTACCGCCCCTTCCTCCTCAAGAAAGACGCCTATGCCGGCCTGACCGGCGACGTCGCCGGCCTCGGCATCGCCAATGTGCTGATCGTCTCGGCCAAGGCCGAGGACAGCCTGATCACAACCATGCTGGATGGCTTGTTCAACAATCTCGATGAGATCCACAAGGTCCATCCCGAAGCCCGCAAGCTCTCGCTCGCCACGGCCGCGACCAAGACGGCCGTGCCCTTCCATCCGGCGGCGGAGGCCTATTACAAGGCCAAGGGCGTGCTGAAGTGACCCCTGGGATCGCCGGCATCCTTGCCGGCTCTTTCCGTCCTGGGGACCCAGCGGCTGCGAGAACCGGTTGGAAGCCTGCCGTTCCAGGAAGATCTCCTATGCAGGTTAGCAAATCAGATTGGCCCCATGCGTGAAACCGAAACCAGGGTCGAGCTGACCGAAGAGGAATTCGAGCAGCTCGCTTCCGACAATGAGGGCGGGCCGGCGGCACATCTGTCCGGCTGGCTCGGGCGGGTGACCGGCCTGTGCCTGTTTGGCCTCTCGGCCTATGTGCTCTATTGGACGCAGTTCGCCGTCAACACCACGATCTATCGCGTCAGCTTCCTGGCCATCGTGCTGGCCCTGGTCTTCGCTCTGTTCCCGCTGATACGCGACCGCACGCCGCGCGCCGCCTCGATCGAGGAATGGCTGGCCGGGCTGATCGGCGCCCTCGCCTGCCTCGCCTTGGCGCTGCAGAGCGGCATCTTCGCCCGCAGCCTGCCAGCGGCATTGCAGCTCGTGGTGGTGGGCCTCACCTTCGCCTTGATGCCGTTGGCGACGCGCAGCCGGCTCCTGATCACCACCCGCGTGCTCGATTGGATCCTGGTCGCACTCTGCATCGGCACAGCCCTGGTGCTCTGCCTGACCATCGAGGATTACAAGGCCCGGCCCACCCGCCCGACACCGGAGGAACTGGTGCTCGGCGGCGCCCTGATCCTCCTGGTGCTGGAGGCGACCCGCCGCACCGTCGGCTGGATCCTGCCAGCGATCGCCATCATCTTCCTGTTCTATTGCTATTTCGGGCCCTATATCCCCGAGCCTTTCGACCATCGCGGCTTCTCCCTGCAGCGCATCATCGGCCAGAACGCCCTGACGCTGGAAGGCCTGTTCTCGACGCCGCTCGACGTCGCCGCCACCTTCATCATCCTGTTCACCATCTATGGCGCGGTGCTGGAGCGCGGCGGGGCCGGCAAGTTCTTCATCGACTGGGCCTTCGCCCTGTTCGGCAAGACGCCCTCGCCCTCCGCACCCGGCCGCGCCGTGGTGACCTCGGGCTTCCTGCTCGGCACGGTGTCGGGCTCGGGCGTCGCCACCACCGTGACCATCGCCTCGCTCGCCTGGCCGATGCTGCGGCGCTCGGGCTACACACCCAACGTTGCCGGCGGCATGCTCTCGGCAGCCGGCATCGGCGCCACGCTATCGCCGCCGACATTGGGGGCAGCCGCGTTCATCATCGCCGAGTATCTCAATGTCGACTATCTCGACATCCTGATCTACGCCACCATCCCGACCCTGCTCTATTACCTTTCCTGCTGGCTGATGACGGAGGCCGATGCCCGCCGCCTCAAGGTCACGCCGGTAAAGACCTCCGACGCCTCGCTCTGGCAGCTGACGGTGAGCGAGGGCTACCACTTCCTCTCGCTCGGCGCGATCGCCGTCTTCCTCATCCTCGGCTTCACCTCCTTCCTGGCGGTGTTCTGGTCGATCGCCATCGCCTTCGGCCTGTCGATGATCCGCGGCCATTCCCGCCTGGTGACCCCGCGCGCCTTCGCCATCGGCGTGGTCGCGGGCCTCGCTGCCTATGGCTTCGGCAAATCCGGCCTGTCGGCGCAGATCGGCCTGGTCAATCTCTTCGACGGGCGCATCTCGGTCTGCGTGTTCTGGGGCATGGCGGCGGCCACGCTCGCCTCCGGCCTCGAAGCCTGGCTGGCCCTGCGCGCCGGGCGTACGCCCGATCCCGCAGCGACACGCATGATCGAGGCCTTGATCGATGGCTCGCGCTCGGTGCTCGGCATCGCCTCGATCTGCGCCTGCGCCGGCATCATCGTCTCCGTCGTCAACCTCACCGGCCTCGGCCTGACCATCTCCTCGATCATCGTCACGCTCGGTGGCGGCGAGCGGGTGGTGGTGATCATCCTCGCCGCCATCGCCATGTGGATCCTCGGCACCGCCGTGCCGGTGACGGCGAGCTACATCATCGCCGCGGTGATGCTGGTGCCGGCGCTGACTGGCGTCGGCGTGCCGGAACCGGCCGCCCACATGTTCATGTTCTATTACGCCGTGCTGGCAGACGTCTCCCCGCCCACGGCGCTCGCCCCCTTTGCTGCGGCGGCAATCACCGGCGGCACGCCGTTCCGCACCATGATCCAGGCCTGGAAATACACGCTGCCGGCCTTCCTGGTGCCCTTCATGTTCTGTTTGACACCGGACGGCCTGCGCCTGCTGATGCTGGCCCCGGGCGGCGGCTGGCCCGCCGATCTCGGCGAATGGCTGCAGGTGCTGCTGACCACGGCCACCTCCTGCCTCGCCCTGGTCGGGCTCGCCATGGGCGCCACCGGCTATGCGCTGCGCCATGCCAATGCGCTCGAACGGATCCTGGCAACCATTGGCGGCGCCCTGCTGCTGGCCGCCGACGCCTGGGCCGATCTCGGCGGAACCGCCTTCCTCGGGGTGGCCCTGCTGCTGCACTGGCTGCGCGTGCGCCCGACGCTCGGCGAAAAGGAGGCATGAAATCCGGTCTTGCGACGGGTCTAGGTAGCGCAGGCCTGCTATAGGAGGACGAAGACAGAACCAGGATGGAGGCCCACGATGTCGCTGCAGGGCAAAAGGGTCTGGATTGCCGGCCATCGCGGCATGGTCGGCGCCGCCCTGATGCGGCGGCTCCAGGGCGAAGACTGCACGCTGCTGACGGCGGGCAGGGCCGAGCTCGACCTCCGGCGGCAGGCCGATACCGAAGCCTGGATCGAGCGGATGCGCCCCGAAGTGATCTTCCTCGCCGCCGCCAAGGTGGGGGGCATCCTGGCCAATGCCAGCTTTCCGGCCGATTTCCTCTACGACAATCTCGCCATCGAGGCCAATGTGGTGCATGCGGCCGCCCGCGCCGGCGTGAGCAAGCTTGTCATGCTCGGCTCGAGCTGTATCTATCCACGCGATGCCGCCCAGCCGATCGGCGAGGATCAGTTGCTGTCAGGCCCGCTCGAGCCGACCAATGAGTGGTATGCGATCGCCAAGATCGCCGGCCTCAAGCTGGTGCAGGCCTATCGGCGCCAGCAAGGCTGCGACTTCATCGCCGCCATGCCCTGCAATCTCTATGGCCCGCACGACAATTTCGACCTGGCGTCGAGTCATGTCCTCGCCGCCCTCATCCGGCGAGTGCACGAAGCCAAATTGCGCCAAGCGCCCGCGATCGAGATCTGGGGCAGCGGCACGCCTCGGCGCGAATTCCTGCATGTCGACGACTGTGCCGACGCTTTGGTGCGCCTCGCCGGGGACTACTCGGATGAAAGGCCGATCAATATCGGGGCTGGCGAGGACATCACCATCCTGGAACTGCTGGAGGCCGTGAAGCGCGTCGTCGGCTATGCCGGCACCACCACGCATGATCGCAGCAAGCCGGACGGCACGCCGCGCAAGCTGATGGATTCCTCGCGCATCACTGCACTCGGCTGGCGCCCGCGAATCGGACTCGAGGATGGCCTGGCCCGGACCTATGCCTGGTATCTTGCCCATGAAGACAGGATCAAATCTGCCGGATCCTAACTTTCTCGACCTCCGCCTTCATCCAGCTTGTTGCCGCGCTCGGTCTCGATATCGGCAGTCATCATCTCCGTCACCAGCGCCTCGAAGGTAGTGTGATGGCGCCACCCCAGCACGGCATGTGCCTTGGCGGCATTGCCGATGAGACAATCGACCTCGGTTGGCCGGAAATAACGCGGGTCAATGGTGACGAGTTCGCGTCCGCTGGCCCGGTCGAGCCCCCTCTCCGCAATACCCTCGCCAACCCAGTCGAGTGAACGCCCGACATGGGCGAAGGCCCGTTCGACGAAATCGCGCACCGAATGGACCCGGCCCGTCGCCAACACATAGTCACCGGGCTGGTCCTGCTGCAGCATGCGCCACATTCCCTCCACATAGTCGCGGGCATGGCCCCAGTCGCGCCGGGCTCCGAGGTTGCCGAGATAGAGCCTGTCCTGCCGGCCGGCCTCGATGGCCGCCACCGCCCGGGTGATCTTGCGGCTGACGAAGGTCTCGCCGCGCACCGGGCTTTCATGGTTGAACAGGATGCCGTTGGAGGCGTGCAGGCCATAGGCCTCTCTGTGGTTCACCGTGGTCCAATGGGCATAGAGCTTGGCGATGGCATAGGGACTGCGCGGATTGAAGGGTGAGCTCTCGTCCTGCGGCCGGTCACTCTGGCCGCCATAGAGCTCGGAAGTGGAAGCCTGGTAGAAACGGCAGCGCCCTTCCAGCTTGAGGGTGCGGATGGCCTGCAGCAGGCGCAGCGCGCCGATGGCGTCGATGTCGGCGGTATATTCGGGCATATCGAAGCTGACGCGTACATGGCTCTGCGCCGCCAGATTGTAGATCTCGTCGGGCTGCACCGCATCGATGACCCGCACCAGGCTCTGCCCATCCTGCATGTCGGCATAGTGGATATGCAGGCGCCGTCCTTCCACATGAGGATCCTGGTAGATCGCGTCGAGCCGCGCCGTATTGAAGGAGGAAGATGGCCGCTTGATGCCGTGGACCTGGTAGCCTTTCTCCAGCAGCAGCCTGGTGAGGTAATAACCGTCCTGTCCCGTCATGCCGGTGATAAGCGCCGTCTTGCCGTTCATGCTGCCCTCCCCTTGTCGGCCTTGCACCCGTCGCAGAGGCAGCCATCTCATGCGTCCGGTATGGATCAGAGCGTAGCCCCCCGCAAGCCGATGAAGGAATGCCTGCCGGCCAGTTGAGTTATGGCCGGTGAGCGGGTAGCACTCGAATCTGATCCTCCTTGCGCAAACAGGCCGCTTTTCCCATGTCCCAGGAACCGCCCTTTCTCAATGCCATGGAAGCCCGCATCTTCGGCTGCCTGATCGAAAAGCAGCTGCTGACGCCGGACGCCTATCCGCTGACGCTCAACGCGCTGCAGGCTGCAGCCAACCAGAAGACGTCGCGCGAGCCGGTGATGGCCCTGGAGGCGGGGGAGATCGGGCATACGCTTGCGACACTGGAACAGCAGGGACTGGTGCGCCGCGCCTTCGGCTCGCGCGTCGAGCGCTACGAGCATCTCGCCGGCCAGCGCTTCAACCTGACCAAGCAGCAATCGGCCCTGCTGGCGGTGATGTTGCTGCGCGGCCCGCAGACGCTGAACGAATTGCAGACCCGGACCGACCGCATGGCGAGCTTCGGCTCGGCCGACGAGATCAGGCAGGAGCTCGATCTGCTCGCCAGCGCCCGCCCGCCGCTGGTCAAGGAGATCGGCCGCGCGCCGGGGCAGCGCGAGGACCGCTTCGCGCATCTGCTTTCGGGCGATGTCGAGGTCTCCATGATCGCCGCCCCGGCACCGCGCGCCGCGGCGGCATCCCCATCGGCCATTGCCGAGCTTGAGGAGCGCGTGCGCACGCTGGAAGAGCAGGTTGCAGACCTCAAGGCACGGCTCGACGCCGTAGGAGCCTAGTTTCGGGACGTGGTTGCCGGCGGTGATGCCATCACGATTGTATTGGCAGGGCCAACAGACGCAGATTCACTCCGGATAGTCCCTCTTCGGATGAATCAGCTGGTTCTCGCCATCTTCCATCGCTTCCCAGCCGAGAAATTCGGCGATCCGTGTGGCAAGGTCCGAATACCAGCCAAAGCAGGGCGGGCTCTCGGTGCCGACCAGCACCACGCGATCGAAGAACGGAATGAACTCGCCGTTGCTGGCCCACTCACCGGAATCAGTCGTCTTGACGATCGTCAGGTCAACCCAGGGCTTTCCGGGCGCATGGCCGAACGACACAGGATGTTTTTGTCGCAAATCCGGCAAGGTTTGCAGGAATGCGACCAGCCGCCGCGTGTCCGACGGTGCGCAAGCCGGAGAAGGCGGACGAATGGTCAGATAGCAATACATCCGCGCGCGGCCCCTTCAGGATCAGACGTAGGGCTTTGGCGCTGCGCCCCTCACACGAAAGTCCAACCCTGGCGCATTTTCCGAAAAAGTCGATAGACCGTTCGATTGGAAATCGCCTCTTCCCTCGGTATTGGCTTCGCCTGCGCCGTCTTCACGCCGCCTCCCGGCGATCACGGGCGCGGTCATAGGCACTGGGCTTCTGGCGCCAGTGCCCTTCCACGGCATCGGCGATCAGGGCGCCATAGACGGCATCGACGACGAGGGCGTTGCAGATTTCGTCAAACCAGGGATCGCCCTCCCTCAGCGTCGTGAAAGACGCCTTGCGCTCCTGCCGGTTCCAGACATTGAGCTTCACGCTGTCGAAGCGCATTGCGGTGCGGGAAAGACCAAAGCAGACGTGAGCGGCGCCATCGAGGGGTCCGGCCAGCAGGCCGCCGATCTGAACGAGATGAAGCTCCTCGAAGGCCAGGGTATAGTCGGGCATGGCTGACAGCTCCCATCACGGGCAAATCCCGTGGCTTATGGGAACAATGCTCCCAATATGGGTACATTTTGTCAAGCCAGACTGGGACCAAATCAGAAGCCGGAACCAAATCAGAAAAAATGCCAGCCGGCGACGACCTTGCCGACGATCTGCAGCTCGTCCTCGCTACGGGCGATCTGGACATGGCCGCCATTGTCGCTGATCACCCGGATGGTGTTATCGCCGAGGATCTTGGAGGTCTCGATACGCTTGGCCTGGATGTCGCCCCAGCGATCGCGAATGGCATAGATGCCGTCGGGCGAGGGAATGCGATGGCGGGTATCGATGATCAGCGGCGTTCCCGGCGCAATCGTCGGGCGCATGGAATCGCCCTTGGCCTCGATGATCAGCAGTTCCCCCGGCTTGGCGCCGATGCCGCGCAGGAACCAGGGCGGAAACACCCAGGCATCGGGTTTCACCGCATCCCGAGTCTCGACCTTATCGCCGTCGCGGTAATAGGCGTGCGCCACCTGCCCGCCACCGCCCATGCCGGCACGGGCATCGATCTCGACGATGCCATTGCCGGGAATGCGCGGCGGCGCATCGGGATCGAGCGCCTCGGGCGCCTCCGGTTCGAAGAAGCCGTCGGGTTGGTGCTCGTCGGGATCGAAGGAGGCAAGCTGCAGACGATTCGACATCAGATCGCCGGGATCGACCTTCAGCGCCGCGGCGGCCCGCACGATCCATATGTCCGACAGGCGCCGCTCGCCCCGCTCCAGCTTCACGAGCTGGGACCTCTTTGTCCCCATTGCCTCGGCCAGCGCTTGCTGCGACAGGCCCTTGGCGGTGCGCAACGCTTTGAGATTGTTCCCCATACGGGTACATTGCCCCAGAAATCCCGTCTTGACCAGAATTATTTTTGGGAACATTCCTCTTGCTTAATGAACCCATAATGGGTACATTCAGTTCATAGCCAGTACACGTTCCCCCAGCGCCATTCGCATCGGGGGCCAGCGTCTCCCGGTAGGCCATACGAAAAAACAAATCAGGCAAGCGCTTTGCGCGCCCCACGACGCCTCCGGAAGTCCGGAGGCAGGCCGCGGCGCCGTGACGGCTCATGGCCTGACGACACAAAAAGGAGGCAGCCTCATGCAGCAGCCGGACGATCCGGGCTTCGCCCGTCACGACATCGCAGGGGACGCATGGCCGGAGGCTGGCCACGATGCCGGCACCCGCCTCCTTGCCCTCGCTTTGTGCGCCCTCTCCGGCGGGCTCCTGGCTGCAATCGTCAGCCTCGTCACCGCCTGGCTGCGATGAGCGCCCGTCCTTCCGGCTCGTTTTCCTCCCAGCCCCTCTCATCGGAGATCGACATGGCGATGCCGAACAGCAAGCCCCGGCACTATCGTGCGGCGGATCAGCTCGAAACCGCACGCGCCCTGCGTGCCAAGGGTGCCAATCTGCGCCAGATCGCCCGGGCCCTCGGCCGCAACCATCGGGCCGTAACAGCCCTCCTCGCCCAGCTCGGCCCATCCCAGAATCAGGTCGAAGGCGGCGAGAGCGAGGAAACGGCCGAGCAGGATCGCCAGGCGCAAGCGCATCGACGAGCCACCCTGCAGCATCTCAACGATATCCGGCGCGAGCATGGCTTCGACAAGCGTTGGGAAAGCTACGTCCTGCGGCCGGAGACGGCGCTGCCTCTCGATAGTTGGCGCTTCCTCGACTTCTCTCCCACCGGTTCGCCCGCCGAGATGTGTGCCGGTCAGCTCGAACACTAAAAACTGGAAACGGGTTCAAAGTGCCCCGCCCAATCACAAGCCGGCTCGGTAATTCCACCCCAGAGCGCCTGGCTTGCACCGCTATTTGCACCCTTCTCCTTTCTCCCCTAGCCAGGAGGCCGCCTGAGATGCGCCCCTCTCCCTTCTTGAAGATCCGCCAACGCGAACCTTCGGGCCGGCTCCAGCGCGAGAGCGTCGCCGAAATCACCGCCACGGCCACAAGGAATCGCATCCGCATGGGCGTCCGGCCCGGGGACGCGCGCAGCCAGCTTGCCGGCTCGGTGTTCGGGCGCCTCTGCCTGCAGCAGGAGATCAATGCCCGGCAATATGAGGCAGGCTGCCGCTTTGCCATTGCCGTGATCCGCTATGCCAAGGTCATGGGCTTTGCCTCGCCCAACCCGCGCTCGCTCGACATGCTGATGCTGGGCGGTGGCGGCCATGGCGAGGAAGCCGGCGATGCCGAGGCTATCGCCAAGGCGCGCCGGCGCTACGAGGACATGTTCACCGCCCTCAACGACGCGCCCGATGGCAAGCGCTATCTCAAGGCACTCAAGGCCTGCATCCTGCAGGATCAGCATGCCGAGCTCGGTGATTTGCGCTGCGGATTGAATATTCTTTGCCGACTATGGGGTTGACGGCAATTACCCGATATGGCAAATTAAGATCCTGAGAAAAAGCGCCCCACCGAAAGGTCCAGGCGCTTTTTTCATGCCCGCTCCTACCGCAGCGTTCTGCTGATGCCAACGGCATCGAGGCCTGACCTGTCATCCCCGGCGGGCCGAAGGCTCGGGAAGGGGATCCAGGCGCAAAAGGACAGCCCTCAGTCCTAAATCCCCTTTCCCTCCGCTCTCAAACGCTGTGACTCACTGACTTCCCGGCGGCCTTGCACCAGGTTTGACGGTGCGACATCACCTCTCCATCCGCGCACACGCATACCGTGCCGAGAGACTTGCCTATCGCGAGGCCCATTCCTGCTTCCGGCGAATGCCGCGGCTGCAAGCCGGCCCCCCCCAAGCCTCCCCCATCCTTGGACATTTCCCATCCTCACCCCCGCTCCCGGCGGGGATTTTTTTTGCCCGATGGACCCCCATGCCCCGTTTTCCAGACTACGACGCCGAAATTGGCCAGGGCTTGCAACTCCCCGTCGCCGGGCTGAGCGAAGTCCCTCCCGAGGCCGCCGCCTATCAGGCCAGGATCGCCCGCCAAAACGCCTTCGACGACGAGGAGCGCTTCAGCCAGCGTCGCCTGCAGCGCCAGGCCGAACTCGATGAAGCCGCAGGCGCCATGCCCCCCGGCGCCACCGGCTTTGCTGCCGGCGTCATGCGGAGCACGCAAAAGGGCGACAGCGCGCTGCTGGCGGCGATCTCGCCGGCCAATCGCCCCGCCTTTGCCACGAGGCTGGCCGCCGATCGCGAAGCCTTGCTCGGCAAGGCAGCCGTCATGGAACAGCAGGGCCGCGCCCGCTACGAAGCCGGGGAACTCGACAACGCCTTTGCTATCAACGAGCAGGATGTGGCTCGCGATCCCTCGCTGCAGGCAACCGCCAGGCAGGCCTATTTCGGCCTGGTCGACAGCTCGGGGCAGACGCCGGCCCAGAAGGCCCAGCGCCGCCAGGACGCCGAGCGCGGCTTTGCCATCGCGGCCTGGCACAGCCGCTTCGCGGATGATCCGGAGGCTGGCGCGGCCGCCCTCGGCGGGGATGACGCCGCCGGCGGCACGTCCGGCGACCCGGCCTTCGCCGCGATCCCCAAGGCGGAGCATAGCCGGCTGATCGGCGACGCCTTCCTCCGGCGAGACCAGAGCCAGGCCCTCGCCCGCGGCGCGCTCGAACCCATGCTGCGGGACGCCGAGACGGCGCTGACCAGCACCGGCCGCTACGACGCCCCCTTGCCGGACGAGACCCGCTTCGTCGCGGCCTATGGCCGCGAGGATGACCGAGGACACCGCCTTCATCGAGGCGATGAACCAGCAATTCGCCCAGGCGCTGTTCTATGAATCGGTGGGCGTCAACCCCGACCGCATCACCGGCCTGTCGCCGCGCTATTCCAGCCTCACCGCCGGCAATGGCGTCAACGTCATCGATGCCGGCGGCACCGGCGCCTCCAACACCTCGATCTGGCTGGTGGTGTGGGGGCCGAACACCCTGCACGGCATCTATCCCAAGGGCACCACGGCCGGGCTCACCCACCAGGACGTCACCACCTCGGCGCCGATCCTCGACCCCAATGGCGGGCGCTACCAGGCCTACCAGACCAAGTATCAGTGGAAGTGCGGGCTGACCGTGCGCGACTGGCGCTATGCCGTGCGCATCGCCAATATCGACACCACCACCGCGGCCGGCGGCCTGCAGTCGGCGACGCCGCCCAACCTCTACCGGCTGATGGTGCGAGCGATCAACAAGATCCCCTCGCTCAAGATGGGCAAGCCCGCCTTCTATGTGAACCGGGCGGTGAAGACCTGGGGCGACATCCAGGCCATGGAAAAATCGACCCTCGCCTTCCAGACGGTGACGGACGCCCAGGGCCAGCCCTTCCTCTCGTTCCGCGGCATCCCGGTGCGGCTGACCGACCAGCTCCTCAACACCGAGGCCCGCGTGGTCTGAGGCCGCCTTCTCCCCTCTCCCGGGTCGGGAGAGGGGCTGGGGGGTGAGGGATATCGCGTACGGGGCGCCCCATTTCCCTCACCCCTACCCTTCCTGCCCTCACCCCTACCCCTCTCCCGACTTGGGAGAGGGGTTTCCTCATTCCCATCATCGGAGCCATGTCCATGATCCTGGACCAGCAACTTCTCATGTCGGACAAGCAGGCGATCACCGCCAGCGCCGTCTCGACCAATACCATCGACCTCACCCAGGCCCGTGATCCCGGCCCTGGCGACAGCCTGGAACTGGTGATCCGCGTCAACGCCGCGCTCACCGGCGGCACCTCCGTGCAGTTCGCCTATGTCACCTCGGCCAATGCGGACCTGTCGTCGCCCAACGTCATCGTGCAGACGCCGGCGATCCCGGCCGCCAGCCTCACCGCCGGCTCGGAATGGCTGCGCGTGCAGGTGCCGGCGCTCTCGCTCGACGCCCAGCGCCAGCGCTATCTCGGCGTGCAGTACACCGTGGCCGGCACCTTCGCCGCCGGTACGGTGACGGCGGGCCTCGTCGCCGACCGCGAGGCGATCGTCAACTACCCCTCCGGCCTGAATGTGGGGGGCTTCTGAAATGGCGCGCTATCTCGTCAAGGCCAAGGCCTATGTCGACGGCCGCATCGTCGAGGCGGATGAGGAAGTCGAACTCGTCGGCAAGGTGCGTGAGGAGGACGAGCATCTCGAGCTCATCCCGGACAAGGCCAATGAGCGCGAGGCCCAGAAGGAGGCCGAGGAAGTCGATGCCGAAATCCGGGCGGAGGCGATCAAGGCCAAGCTCGTCGACGATGCCGGCGCCGCGATCGACGAGGTGACGCCGATCGAGGTCGTGAGCCGCCGGCTCGCCGAATACAAGCAGGCCAACGCCTTCAGGTAAGCCCAGTCCTTCAAACCAAACCGGGCGGCGCGCAATGCTTCATCGACGTGCCGCCCCGACAAGACCGATTTTCGCGGCAGCAATTTTCGTGGCCTGGAGGCCCTCATGTCTGTCAATCTCTCGATCACCGAGATCTGCAATCTCGCGCTCGATTATCTCGACGAGGCGCCGCTGGCCTCCATCGACGACAATTCGGCCGTGGCACGCTGGTTCCGGCGCAATTTCTGGCCGATGGCCTGGAGCCTGATGCGCCGCCACCCCTGGAATTTCGCCATGGCACGCACCGCGCTACCGGCCGCGGCAACGCCGCCCGCCTTCGGCTGGGCCCATGCCTATGACCTGCCGGTCGACTGCCTGCGGGTGATGCCGCTGACGGCTGATGGCAGCGAGAACGCCAAGACCATTCCCCACAAGGTCGAGGGCAGCCAGGTCCTCGCCGACGAACCGGCCCCGCGCCCCGTGCGCTATGTCAGGCGCATCGAGAATACCGGCTTGTTCGACCAGCAATTCACCGACGTGCTCGCCTTGGCCCTGGCCCAGAAGGCGGCGCATTTCATCACCGGCAAGGCCTCCTATGCCGAGTCTCTCGGGCAGAAGACGCAGGCAGCCCTGTCCGAGGCGCAGGCGATCGACGCCCTGGAAGGCACGCCGGATGACCCCGAAGACGATTTCTGGATCGAGGCTCGTTCCTGATGGGCGCTTATGAACTCAAGCCGGTGTTCTCGCGCGGCGAGCTTTCCCCCAAGGTTGGCCTGTCAACGCATGTGAGCGGGACATTGCCGATCGCGAACGGCGGCACGAATATCACCACTTTTGCAACTGGTGACATGCTTTACGCCAGCGCAGCCAACACGCTCAGTAAGCTCGCCATTGGTTCGACGGGACAGGTACTCGCCATCTCAGGCGGTGTCCCTGCCTGGACATCGAGCAGTTCGACATGGCCTTCTGGCACGATTTACGGCCTGACGCTCTCACAGGCATCAACCACGACCGTTGGTATCGCGGCAGGTGGTTGCGCCAATGAAGATGGCGGCGCTTACAACATGGCACTTGGCTCGGCTATCATAAAGGGGCTTGGAGCTTGGGCTGCAGGCACCGGAAATGGTGGTCTCGATACGGGGTCGATCGCAGCGAGTACCTGGTATCATGTCCACCTGATCCGTAAGGACAATGACGGAACGATCGATGCGCTTCTATCACTCAGCGCTATGGCACCGACAATGCCTGCGGGCTATATCGCACGTCGGCGTATCGGATCGATCCGCACCAACGGCTCGTCGCAGATCACTGCCTTTATTCAGGTAGGCGATGACTTCATTTGGACCGCGCCGGTCATGGACCGGAACGGAAACTCCGCGTCTGGCATAACAACCGTTACACTCTCCGTGCCGTCTGGCATTCGGGTGAAAGCCAGACTCCGCGGCGCAGTACAAACGACAACGAGCAACTATGTCACGATGTCCGTCTATTCGCCGGAAATTGCCGATCAGACGCCGATGTCCGGCGGCGCTGGCTCGGCGAGCCTTGTTCTGCCAGTAACTAGCATGCCAGGTACGAATGGAACGTGGGGCTCTGCTACCTTTGACGTGATGACTAACACATCGGCGCAGGTGCGAATCTCAGTCACATCGTCATCGACGACCGGCGTCGTCGCCCTTCAAACCGATGGCTGGATCGACACGAGAGGAAGGCAATAACACCGCCCTGCACCCAGCCCGAGATGCCACTTCTGGCTCTAATAACAACCCGCTGCTTGGCTACCCAGAAGAACGGCCGCCCAATCATGATTCCGCAATGTATCCCCCCTTACAGACGGTTTCCAGATGACCGCTGGGGCCTGCTAAGGTGCTGACCTGCTCGTGCCAACAACCCAGCGTTTCCAACTGGTGTAGAGGGTTATCGGCTGGTATCGTGCTCTGTGAAATAGAGAACACAATACGCACATGACCGAAGCTGTTTTATGGGGCGGTACCGGCCACTCCCGTGTTCTACGCGAACTTCTGGGCCATCTCGGCATAACAGTAGCCGCAGTTATCGATAATCGAGAAATTGAATCGCCATTTGCTGGCGCCGAAACGCTTCGCGGGATCGAGGGCCTAAGGTCATGGCTGCACAACCGGGCGAAAAGTTCAACAGTGCCCTGTTATGCCCTAGCCATCGGCGGTGGCTACGGTCGGGACCGTCTTGCCATCGCGAGGGATCTCGATGCCCTTGGGCTCAAACATACCTCGCTGGTACATCCGACTGCTATGGTCGCCTCTGATGCCGTTCTCTCAAAGGGTTCCCAAGTTCTGATCGGAGCGGTGGTGGCGACCTGTGTTCGGGTAGGTACGTGCTCGATCATCAACAGCCGCGCCAGCGTTGATCACGATTGCATCATCGGCGATGGGGTCCATATCGGCCCAGGGGCTACGCTCTGTGGTCAGATCGAGGTCGGAGACGGCGTTTTTGTCGGGGCCGGTGCAACGGTGCTGCCAAGGATCAAGATCGGCAGTGATGCCACCATTGGCGCCGGTGCTGTCGTGACCAAAGATGTTCCTCCCGGCATTACAGTCCTTGGTGTACCTGCGCGGCCACAACAGGGTCAATAGCGTAACAACGTGCGCTTGATGATCTTCTTCATCGGATAGACCCGCTTGCCGACATAGAGGCGGTTAGCGGCCTTGATCATCAGTTTCGTGATCGGACTGAAACCACGCTCTTCAACCATAGCATCACAGCATCGCAGGAACTCGCGGCGCAACTTCAAAAGCTCTGGAATTGGCTGGCGTTGGCCTGTTCGGGGGCCATGCGCTTTGGGCGTCACTCTCTGAATGAATTTGGTCTCTGGCGCCGATGTGACCTGCTGGTCGAGGAGCAAGGGATACAGGGTCAGATGATCGGAGGCCCAGGCATAAGGGAAGTCCGTCCAGATCTTCGCAATCAGAGGCCTTAGCGTATCCGTTTTCCAGATACCGTAGTACCAGCCGGCGTGCGACCCGAACATCAGGTTCAGGATGGCTGAAAGGCCATGTCTGGTCGGGATCGAAGGTGCGTAATCTCTCGTTGGTCGGCCGTTAGGGCGCTCGAATTGGATTGTCCCTGTTGCCAGGGCTGCGGTTGGTGTCTGCTTCAGTGCGTCGACGAGCTTCTCAATATAATCGGGCGCTGAGATATCATCATGCGCCCGCCACATAAAATAGGGGGTCGTTGCCTGTTCGAGCGGGGTTATGAAGTTCTTTACAGCACCGACATTCTCGGGCCTGCGGGTATATTTGATACGGCTGTCGAGCGCGGCGAAACGCTCGGCGATTACCTGTGTTCCATCCGTCGACGCGTTATCGAAAAGCAGGATTTCGATGTCTCGAAACGTCTGCCCAAGCAGGCATGCCAGACACTCCTCGAGCTGGTCCTCACCGTTGTAGACCGGAACGCCAATCGTAACCTCAGCCACGTGCTCTCCTGCTCTGCGAAATCCAATCGCTCCACTACCGCGCGGAAGAACAGCATCCAAGCAGATTCGGGCAAATTGTTCCCTCGGGCACTAAATCAACAGGTCCGCACGTCAGAGCTTCCCTCTCCCCGTCGCACGATTGAAGGCCGTAGGAATCCTCTTTTTGCGTTGCAGCTGCCAGATCGAGATACCGAACCGAATTGCAAAATTGCGGATAAGGATGAAGTCTTTGGCTTGGATCAGGTCGTCAAAGACACGCTTGCAGTCCCAGACGCCGAGCGTGTCATGGAGAACCATGTACCCGCCGACCTTCAGCAATTCCTTGGTCAGGTAGATGTCCTTGCGCAAACCGTGATAGGTATGATCGCCGTCGACAAAGGCGAAATCTATCTTGTTTTCGTATTTCAGCAGACGCTTGCGAACCTCCGGAGCATGTGAATCTGAAATGATCTCCTCGATGAGGTCGCTGTTCAGATCCTTCTTGATGCGCGCCCAATGCGGGAACACAGGATGTGTGCCGACGTCGACCACGATGGTCTTGTCGGCCGAGTAATAATCCCGCAGGAACTTGGTCTGGCCACCCGAAGCGATGCCGATATCCATGCTGTATTCGGCCGGCTTCACCTTGGTCGCCATGTAGTGGACGAACGAACCGAACTCTTCAGGATCCTGTTGGAGAAAGAGGCCATTTTCGCGCGGTGGATAGCCGAAGAAAGTCTCGTCGGTGGAGCCTGCTTCTTCGACGGCCTGAATAATGTTCTCTCGGCTGCCGGCCGGTTTCGTCGCGCGCATTGACTTCTCCCCTCATGCGCGGGCGACGCTAGCCTGCCGTCACATTGAAGACAAGCTCGTCTGATTTCATCCTAAGGTAGGTATGGTGGAACAGGTACACCCGTTATATACCCCACTGGGGCGCTCAGGATTTTCAGACATCAATGCCACGCATTACTGTAATATTCTTGTGGCGAAAACTGAACGATCCAAGATATGTTTGCGCATTCTTTAGAAGCCTGAAAGCCTATCCGGCCGGCGAAGAGTATGACTTGGTAGTTGCCGCAAAAGGATACGGATCCGACGAGCCAATTGCTTATGCAAATGTGCTGTCCTCGCTGCCCTGTTCTAGCTTTAGAACTATGCGCTTCCCCGACGAAATACCTCCAACGGCGGTCATCCGGGAAGCCGCGGCCTCCTGCGGGACAGAGTTTGTTCTCCCATTGACATCGTGGAGCAGAATTCTCGCTCCAAATTGGCTGTCTCGTTATCTCTCGGCGTTTGACGCTATCACGGATTGTGGGATCGTCGGCGCAAGCGGCGGGTACGAATGCCTCAACGATGACACACCATTCCCCAATGTGGGAATTCGGTCCAATGCCTTCATGATCAGGACCGAGATCTTCAACTCACTCGATGCCGGCCCTCAGGTCACGATATTCGATGGCAGCAACTTCGAGGCCGGCCCCAACGGCATGACGAAACAGATTGTCGCCAAGGGGCTGCGACCCGTCGTTGTCGACCGCTTCGGTGGACGGTGGCTGCCCGAGGATTGGCCGAAGAGCCAGACCTTCCGGCTTGCCGAACAAGAAGGGCTCCTGATCGCCGATAATCGTACTATCCAATATACTTGCGGCAGTAAGCGAAAACGTGACCGTTTGGTCAAGCGATGCTGGGGAACCGATGCACGCTCAGTCCCGGGATCGCCATGGCGCAAGTTTGTCGCATGGCTGAAATGGCATTACCCCCGCGGGCCTGTCGATATGATTCCAGATGTTTGGGACGAGGTAACCTCGTTTATTCGCAAAGCAATGGGAAAGCCACCTATTTCGTCCAAAAAGGCCTTTCCTAGCTAAAATTCGGCCGCCACCGTCAGACATTTCAGAGCATCTTGAATGAAATTTCTAGAAACGCCGTGGGCTTTCTAGGTCTTATCTCGCGATAAACTTCGTACTATCTCTAAGAAATTTTATCATTATATCTTGATATATACAAATAATACGTAGAATTTAAGAGTAAAAATAAGATTAATCGAGTCACCTTTACTCCAGAATACACGTTTCAAAGGGAGCGGCGCCTTGTTTGACCGCGAGCTATCCGGCTCAGTTCCGCACTTTTGGGCCCTTCGTCTCGCGTCCTGCTGGTCCTTATAAGAAACCACCTATAGGTCGGATGGCGGCTCCAACAACACAGCATCGCAATCGATGAACTGATCACAGGCTCCCTCCAGCGAGCCCTTATTTCTCTATCCATGGAGCAGTCACCATGAGCGACTCCCTCGCGCAAACCATCACGCTCGTCTTCGGCTCGGAGGGGGGGTATGTGAATCATCCGCGTGATCCAGGCGGCGCCACGAAATATGGGATTACAGCTGCCACTCTGGGTGCTGCGCGCCGGCTTGGCCGCAAGGCCACGCCGGAGGAGGTCAAGCGTCTGACGCTGGCGGAAGCGGCCCGGATCCTGGACAGGCAGTATGCGCAGCCCTTGCGCTATCGGGAACTGCCGGCTGGTCTGGACTATGCTTTGTTCGACTATGCCGTGAATTCCGGCCCGGCCCAGGCCGTGAAGACGCTCCAGCGCCTTCTCGCGGTCGAGGTAGACGGCATTCTGGGCGTCAAGACGCTCGAGGCCATCCGCAGACATGAGGTGACCGACCTCATCGACGAACTGCAGGACGCCCGCCTGCGGTTCCTGCGCGGCCTCAAGACCTGGCCGGCCTTCGGCAAGGGCTGGAACGCCCGCACGACTCGTGTGCGGGAAGCCGCTCTCCTTATGGCCAATGGAGTCGCCACCGCTATTCCTCCACCGCCAGTCGGCCTGGAGACCGCCACGCCCGCTGACGCCAGGATCTCCTCGACCATCGTCGGCAAGGGTACCATTGCAGCCACGATCGGCACGGCCAGTGCCACGATCGGCGCGGCCAAGGATGCATTGCAGCCGATCACCGGCAATGGTGGCGTGGTCGATATCGTCTTCGCCCTGCTGGTTGCTGGCGGCAGCGCCGCAGCGATCGTGGGCCTCGCCATCATCGCCTATCGGCAGGCAAAATATCGCGAGGCGGCGACATGATCGCTACCGCCCTCACCTTGCTCCGTCTCATCCCCGTCCGCGGCTGGTTGACCATCGCAGCAATCGTCGCTGCGTTGGCCGGTGCCCTCCACTTCCGCCAGCACTTCATCAACCAGGGCGCCATTGACGCCACCGCCAAGATCGAAAGGGCGAACGATGCAGCCAAAGACCGCTTCAACGATGCGAGCGACCAGGTCAATCGCTGTTATGCCGCTGGTGGCGATTGGGATCGCTTTGAGCGGGTGTGCAAGCGTTCCGGTCGATAGACCATGCGGCGTCATCACCGATAGCCTGCGGTACGTGCAGGCCACTTCGCGCGATGGCAACCGCCGCCTCGCGGTCCATTACGAAGGCGGCAGAGCGGCGGGGTGCTGGTCATGACCATGCCAAGCGAGACGGAACATTGGGCAGTGGACAAGAAAATTCCCGTTGCTCTGGTGATCACACTCCTGGTCCAGACGGCGGGCGTCGTCTGGTGGTCGAGCCAGCTCAACAGCCGCGTCACCGTCATGGAGGAGCGCAGCCTCAAGCTCGAGCTCGAAATCGGCAAGCTGAAGGACAGTAGCTCCGATGCTCGCGAGCGTTTCGCCAAGGCAGAGACCACGATGCAGGCCTTCGTCGAGACCACCCGACGCATCGAGGCCAAACTCGATCGTCTCATTGATGACAAGCAGCCCAGCCGTGCATACGGGCCAAGGTAACCCTCAGCCGTTTTTGGCGACCTCCCAGTTCATCCCCTGAGGACAAGCCTGGAATCGGCTGTGCCATCTTTTGTGCCGTAGCTAACCGTTGCCATATGCGGCGCTCTCGCTTCGCGCGTATCGGCCACAAAGGTGACGGCGTTGATTCTGCTGGAGAAATTTGGCGTCCCGGAAGGGATTCGAACCCCTGACCTACGGTTTAGGAAACCGTTGCTCTATCCTGCTGAGCTACCGGGACAGCCTGGGCGCCACGAAAACCCGTTCGTATGGAAAAGGTCAAGCCCTTTCCGTGTCATTCGGCCTTGTTTGTGCTCGAAGAGAGCCCGATCAGGGCGCCCAGAGCGAATGCGCTCCTCCCCGGACCTCATTTCTCGCCGGTCTTTCAACCGCGTTCCGGCTCCAACACCGCCAAAGCCGACCAGCCAAAATCGAGCAGCGGCAAAGCGTCTTCGATCAAGCCCGTGCAGGCATCGACGAGCTCGGGGGTGCGGATCAGCGCGTCCGGCAGAGGCCTCCTCACCACGATCGACTTCAACTTCAGGGCGGCGACGAGATCGGCATCCTCGATGCCGGCGGCTTCGCGCGGCGGACGCTTGAGGCTCCATTGCGGATCGAAGGCGAGCCCCGCGGTTGCAAGCCTGGCTGTCATGGCGCGGAAGCGCTCGGGGGTGGCGGTGATCGCCTGGCGGAAGGCGGCAAGCTGCTTCGGCTCGAGGTCGTAGAAGCCGACGGCGGCAAAGCAGCCTTCGGGCGAGATGTGGAAATAGGTGAGACCCGGGTCATTCTTGGCCCCCGAGCGGGTCATCACCGCGCCGGCATGGGTCTTGTAGGGGCGCTTATCCTTGGCGAAGCGCACGTCCCGATGGATGCGGAAGAGCGCGCTCTTCGGCGTACCGCGCATCGGCAGCCCCTTGGTGATGCAGGCTGCGTTGACAGCCTCGATCAGGGCCGAAAAGGGCGCCAGCACGTCGCTGTCATAGAGGCCGCGATTCTCCTGGAACCAGTCGCGATTCATGTGAAATTCGAGCGCCTTGAAGAAAGGCAGCGCCTTCTCGCCGAAGCCGGTGAAGGAAGCGGGCATGGGCAATCCTTGGAGTGCGAACATCACCCCTTCCTATCGCGGAAGGCCTGATGTTTCCAAGAGAGGGGCTGATATCACGACATGAGGCATGTCGCCGTGATCACCCCCTCCGGCGCCGACGCTCACGGCCCCCGCCCCCCTCTCCATCGCCGCTGCCACGCTTGAAGGTGACGCCGAGCGCGGCCTCCAGATGGGGGAACGGGTCGGATTTGTGCGGGATCGCCATGGCACCGACGAAATGGGCCTGGAAGGAGGGCTCGATGGCGGTCTCCACCTTCTCGATGCGCCGCACCACATCCTCGATCTCCGTGCGAGCCGAGGCATTGAGCAGAGCGATGCGGGCACCCGTGCCGGCAGCATTGCCGGCCGAGCCGACCTTGTCGAGTTCGCAATCAGGCACCAGACCAAGGATCATGGCATGCTTGACGTCGATGTGGCTGCCAAAGGCGCCGGCCAGGGTGATGCGATCGACCGCGGTAACGCCGTAGCGATCCATCAGGAGGCGCACGCCGGCATAGAGCGCGGCCTTGCCGAGCTGGATGGCACGCACGTCGTTCTGGGTGATGGCGATGCGCGGCTCGCCCTCGCGGATGAGGTATTTGAAGGTGCGCCCGTCTTCCTCGACACGCGGCGAGCGGGCCGCCATGGCGCCATCAACAACGCCATCGGGCGTGATCAGGCCCGCCAGCAGCATCTCGGCGATCGCCTCGATAATGCCCGAACCGCAGATGCCGGTAACGCCGGTGCGAATCACCGCCTTGTCGAAGCCCGGCTCGTCCGACCACAGATCCGAGCCGATCACCTTGTAGCGTGGTTCCAGCGTAACAGGGTCGATGCGCACGCGCTCGATGGCGCCGGGGGCGGCACGCTGGCCTGAAGAGATCTGGCCGCCCTCGAAGGCCGGGCCCGTGGGCGAGGAGCAGGCGAGCAGGCGTTCGCGATTGCCCAGCACGATCTCGGCATTGGTGCCGACATCGACCACCAGCGACACTTCCGGCCTGAGATAGGGCCCTTCCGAAAGCACGACGCCGGCGGTATCGGCGCCGACATGACCAGCGATGCAGGGCAGCACATAGACATAGGCGCCGCTCGAGAGTGGCAGGTTGAGATGGGCCGCCCGTGTCTGGTAGGCGCCATCGATGGTAAGCGCAAAGGGCGCACCGCCGAGCTCGGTCGGATCGAGGCCGAGGAAGAGATGATGCATGATCGGGTTGGCGACCACGGTCATCTCGAGAATATCGTTGGAGTTGAGGCCGACCTCCTTGGTGACGGACACGGCGAGCTCGGCGATTGCTTCGCGCACCGCCGTGGTCAGCTCGACATCGCCGCCCGGATTCATCATCACATAGGAGACGCGGCTCATCACGTCCTCGCCGAAGCGAATCTGCGGGTTCATGACGCCCGAGGATGCCAACACCTCGCCGCTGGCAAGATCGCACAGATGCGCGGCGATGGTGGTGGAGCCGATGTCGACGGCCAGCCCCACGCCCTGCTCATGCAGGCCGGGCCAGATGCCGACGATCTCGCGCTTGTGCCTGATGGCGACCGTCACCGACCACTGGCCCTGGCGCAGCGACCATTGCAGCAGGCGCAGCGATTCCAACGGCGCGGTGACGTCCTTGAGGCCCCATTGCTGCTCCAGCGCCTCCTGCAGGCGGCGGAAATCGGAAGAGGGCTCGTGCATGTCGGGCTCGCGCACTTCGACATAATGCAGCGCTACCACCGGCTCGATGGCGATGTCTCGGATCGCGGCGCTCTTGCGTACGACCTGGCGATGCACCTGGCTATCGGGCGGTACGTCGATGACGACGTCGCTGCACAATTTGGCCTGGCAGCCGAGGCGCCGGCCCTCGGCGAGCGGGCCGCGCTTGGAGACGTAGCGCTCCTCCACTGCGTTCCATTCGGTGACGTGGTCGGGCGCCGAGACGATGCCGAGCTTGGGGAATTTGCCGTCACCGACCTCGACCTGGCAGCGCCCGCAAATGCCGCGCCCGCCACAGACCGAATCGAGGTCGACGCCGAGCTTGCGGGCCGCCTCGAGGACGGAGGTACCTTCGGGAAAACGGCCGCGCTTGCCGGAGGGTGCGAAGAAGACGAGCGGATTGGTCATTGACGGGGGCCTTGCCATGAGACCCCCCTCTCCCGAGTCGGGAGAGGGGCTGGGGTGAGGGTCTAGCCTCAACCCTTTAAGTATTCGTCATGGTCCGTGCTGCAAGCCGGATGGACGAAGCTTGGGCTGGGGATCCCTTGCACCCGGCCCGGGGAGGGGATTTGCGCCTTACCCGCGCGCGCGGCGGCGCTCACGCCGGCCGGCGCCGGCGCCTTCTGCGGCCTCCGGCTGCGGCTCGCGGAACTTCTTGATCCAGCTCATGCAGTTGGGATCGTGGCCCATCACGACGTCAGCGCCGAGAATGGCCTGGATGTCCTCCAGATGCAGCGGGTTCATGATCGCCGAGGTCATGCCGGCGCCGATCATCATCGGCAGGAAGGACGCATTGAGGCCACGGCGGTTCGGCAGGCCGAAGGAGAAGTTGGAGGCCCCGCAGGTGGTGTTGACCTTCAGCTCGGTCTGTAGGCGGCGCAGGAGGTGCATCAGCTTGCGGCCGGCATCGTTGATAGCGCCCACCGGCATCACCAGCGGGTCGACCACGATATCCTCGCGCGAGATGCCGTAATCGGCGGCACGCTCGACGATCTTCTTGGCGACCTCGTAGCGCACGTCAGGATCCTCGGAGATGCCGGTCTCGTCGTTCGAAATGGCGACGACGGCTGCATTGTATTTCTTAACCAGCGGCAGCACGCGCTCGAGGCGCTCTTCCTCGCCGGTGACGGAATTGACCAGCGGCTTGCCCTTGTAGACGGAAAGGCCGGCTTCCAGCGCCTCGACGATGGAGCTATCGATCGAGAGCGGCACCGGCACGGTATCCTGCACCAGCTTGACGCATTCAGCCAGGATCTTCGGCTCGTCGGCCAGCGGGATGCCGGCATTCACGTCCAGCATCTGGGCACCGGCCTCGACCTGGGCGATCGCGTCGGAGACGACACGCGAATAGTCGCCGGCCGCCATCTCCGCGGCGAGCAGCTTGCGGCCCGTCGGGTTGATGCGTTCGCCGATCATGACGAAGCGCTTGTCGAAGCCCAGCACGACCTTTTGCTTTTCCGAAGTAATAACCGTTTCGGTCATGGTCTTTCCGTTCCGCCTTGGAGAGAAGTCACCTGCTAATTAAGGTCGCAACCGAGCCAGCCGCTAGCCTGCAAACGACAGGATTTGGCGGCCCTGACGAGGCTGATGGCGGCCATACGACAGGCCTCACCGGCGACAGGCTTCATTGCTTGCCATGCGGACGACCGAAATCGGGAGCAGCGGTCTCCTGCCCCTGGTCGATGATCGAACGGCGCACCGCCCGGGTGCGTGTGAACAGGTCGAACAATTTGTCGCCTTCCCCCCAGCGGATCGCCCGCTGCAGATAAGCCAGATCCTCCGAGAATCGGCCAAGCACTTCCAGCACAGCCTTCTTGTTGTTGAGGAAGACATCGCGCCACATGGTGGGGTCGGAGGCAGCGATGCGCGTGAAGTCGCGGAAGCCGCCGGCGGAGAACTTGATCACCTCCGACTGCGTAACCGCCTCCAGATCGTCGGCGGTGCCGACGATATTGTAGGCGATGAGATGCGGAACATGGCTGGTGACAGCGAGCACCAAATCGTGGTGCTCGGGCGTCATGCACTCGACCCTGGAACCCAGCCTCTCCCAGAAGGCGCGATAGCGCGCCAGAGCCTCGGCATCGATGTCCTCGGCCGGCGTGAAGATGCACCAGCGGTTCTCGAACAATTCGGCAAAGCCGGCATCAGGTCCCGAATGCTCGGTGCCGGCCACGGGATGGGCGGGGATGAAATGTACGCCCACCGGCAGGAAGGGTGACATCTGTGCCACCACGGCGCCCTTGACCGAGCCGGTGTCGGAGATGATGGCGCCTTGCTTGAGATGCGGGGCAATGATCTCGGTCACCACGCCGAAGGCGCCCGAGGGCACGCAGAGGATGACGCAGTCGGCGTCCGTGACTGCGGCGCCGAAATCCGTGGTAGCGACATCGGCGATGCCGAGTTCTTCGACACGCCCGATCACCTTTTGCGAAAGGTCCGCCGCCACCAGCGTCCGGGCAAGTCCGTAGCCGCGTGCCGCCCGCAGGATAGAGGAGCCGATCAGGCCGATTCCGATCACGCAGAGCCGGTCGAAGAGAAAGGAAGCGTCAGACATGGGAACCTTGGAAATTTTCACCTTCTGTGCACGATGAGGCCTAGGAAGGCAAATCCTGCCTGATACGGCGGCCCTTACTGGCCCTCGAACCTGGACTTTCGAAATGAAAAGCGACGCGGCCGGAAACGGCCGCGTCGCTTTTTTTCGTGTCATCAGTGATTGAAAAGCCGGCAGAAAGCCCGCTGTCCCGGGAAGGTCAGCCTCTGTTCGGGATCTCCAGCCCGCGCTGCACGGCGGGGCGGGCAAGGCCGCGTTCGAGCCAGGCCGGCACGCGCTTCAAGCTCGCATAGTCGACGAGCTCGCCAGCGCCATAGAAGCCGACGAGGTTGCGCACCCAGCCAAGCGTGGCAATGTCGGCGATGGTGTAGTCGGCGCCCATCAACCAGTCGCGCCCTTCCAGGCGGGTTTCGAGCACACCGAGCAGACGCTTGGATTCGCCGACATAGCGTTGCAATGGGCGCTTGTCCTCGATCTCGCGGCCCGCAAATTTATGGAAGAAGCCGACCTGGCCGAACATTGGCCCGATCGCCGCCATCTGGAAGAACACCCATTGGATGGTCTCGTAGCGGGCAGCGGCATCGGCGGGCAGGAACTTGCCGGTCTTCTCGGCGAGATAGAGCAGGATGGCGCCGGATTCGAACAGGCCGAGCGGCTTGCCGCCCGGGCCATGGGGATCGATGATCGCCGGGATCTTGCCATTGGGATTGAGCGACAGGAATTCGGGCCCCCAGGTCTCGTTCTTGCCGATGTCGATGAGATGCGGCTCATAGGCGAGCCCGGTCTCCTCCAGCATGATCGATACTTTCACGCCATTGGGCGTAGGCAGCGAGTAAAGTTGGACCCGATCCGGATGCTGGGCCGGCCAGCGCTTGGTGATCGGAAAGGCGGAAAGATCAGACATAAAGCCTCCGGATTGGCTCCCCTCTCCCAGGGTGGGAAAGGGCGTGTGGACAAGGAGAAATCCGCGTTATTTTCCCAGGAACTCGCGCAACGTTTCGACCACCAGGCGGTTGGCTTCTTCCGAGCCGATGGTCAGGCGCAGGGCATCGGGCAAGCCATAGGCATCGACGCGCCGTAGGATCAGGCCGCGTTCAGTCAGGAAAGCGTCGGCATCCCTGGCGCCTTTGCCGGCTTCCTTGGAGAAATGCACCAGCAGGAAATTGCCGACGGACGGCGTCACGCCCAGGCCGAGGCCGGTGAGTTCCTTGGTGAGGAAGGCGAGCCATTTGTCGTTATGGGCGATGGCATCGGCCACATGCGCGTCATCCTGGATGGCGGCGATACCGGCCGCCATGGCGGGGCCGGAGACATTGAAGGGACCACGAATGCGGTTGACCGCATCGATCACCGCCGGCGGTCCTACCATCCAGCCCAGGCGCAGATTGGCAAGGCCATAGATCTTCGAGAAGGTACGGGCCATCACCACGTTGGGACTGGTCGCGACCAGTTCGAGGCCGGAT
Source organism: Labrys sp. (in: a-proteobacteria) (assembly GCF_047605565.1). Taxonomy (NCBI): domain Bacteria; kingdom Pseudomonadati; phylum Pseudomonadota; class Alphaproteobacteria; order Hyphomicrobiales; family Xanthobacteraceae; genus Labrys; species Labrys sp. (in: a-proteobacteria). The sequence goes on along the minus strand of NZ_JASGFM010000042.1, from coordinate 9,759 downwards.
TCATAGTCGTTCGCCCGCACATATTCGGCATAGGCGGCATCGAGCACCAGGAGGATATCGGAGCGCAGGCCGGCATGCAGGCGCTTGACCTCGTCGAAGGGCAGATAGGTGCCGGTCGGATTGTTGGGATTGGCGAGGAAGACGATCTTGGTCTTCGCCGTCACCCGCGCCAGCAGGGCGTCGACATCGGCCGTGTAGTTCTTCTCGGGCGCCACCACGGGCGTCGCGCCGGCCGCGAGCGTGGCGATCTTGTAGACCAGGAAGCCGTGCTCGCTGTAAACGGCCTCGTCCCCGGGTCCGAGATAGGTATAGGCCAGAAGCGAGAGAAGTTCGTCCGAGCCGGCGCCGCAGATCAGCCGGGCGGGATCGAGGCCGTAGCGCGCCGCGATCGCCGCCCGCAAAGCGGAAGAGGCGCCGTCGGGATAGAGTTCGAGCTTCTCGCCGGCGGCGGCATAGGCAGCCTTGGCCTGGGCGCTCGGACCGAGCGGCGTCTCGTTGGACGACAATTTCCAAAGCTTGACGCCAGCGGGCGCCGCCGACTTGCCGGGCACATAGGCATCGATGTCGAGGATGCCCTTGCGGGGAACGGGACCGTTCATGTCTGGGGATTCCGAAGGTTACTTGAGAGGCAGGACGAAAGCCGGCGCATGGAAGCCGACAGTCTCGAAGCTGGTGCCAGACGGCAGGGCCTCGGCGAGCGCAACGATGGTCTGCCCCGGATGCAGGGCGACCAGCAGGGCCGCGCCGGCATGGGCGGGAATGCTCCAGCCCTGCGGCAGCTTGGGCAGGGCCATCGGCAGCACGGCCGAGACCAGCCTGACATCGCTGGAAGAAAGCGGCTCATCGATCGGCTTGGACAGCACATAGGTCGGCAGTGCGGCCGGATGATCGGCCCGCTCGACGAAGGGAAGTCTCGCGATGATCTTGGGCGCCGTCTCCCCTTCCAGAGCCCGCCACCAAGCGCCGGGAGCGGCCACCGGCACCAGGCCGAGGTCGCCGCGCGAATGGCTCAGCGCGTGAATGACGTCGCCGGCATCGTCATGCGTCTCATAGGGCACCACGAAGCCGAAATGGAAGCGGGCAACATCGCGCATCGCCGCATTGCCGAGCGAGATGTCGCCATGCACCGTGTAGGGCGCCTGCACATGGGTAAAGGTGGCGATGATCACCCGCCAGATCGATTCGACGATATCGACCGGCAGGATGCCATGATGGCGCCCGACGATGTCGCGCATCATCGAGGCTTCCCGCCCGGGCCGGAAGGCTGAACCGGAGGCCTGCGAGCGCTTGATGGCGATGAGTTGGTCGATGATCTCGCCGCGCTCCATCAAGAGCCCATGCATGGCAGCATCGATGCGATCGATTTCTTTGCGGAGATCGGCGAGGTCGGTGGCCGGTTGCATCGGGGTCATGGCGGCATTCGGGCATCAAAGGTGGGAGGACTGTCATAGGCGGATGGGTCGGTGATGGCAACCACCGCACCCACGGCAGTTCTCGGCCGCATAGATGTCATCATCACCACTACGTTGAATTTTTATCCCGCCGCAACCACAAATAGTTTTCATTCTCAATGAAAAGTTGCATCAGCAAATCCTGACAATCATTGATAAATATTTCAGCAACACGCCAGAAACAAACGTCACAACTTCGCGAACACTGTGTTTATGCCATACTTATGGCAACGCTATGCTCTACTTCTGACACGGCGATGACATGAGAGCACCGCAATATTCCAAAGGGTAAACACGATGAGAGTTTTGATCACTTCCGTTTTGGCCGCATGTGGGCTGGCAGCGGCGGCCTCCTGCGCCCAGGCCGATGGCATCACCGACTTCTATTCGATCCAACGCGGCTTCGGTTATGACGAAGCCAAGACACCGGTCGCACCAGCGGCCATGCCTTTGTGGAACGCCAATGCCGGCCAGGGCGTCGATCCGGCCGTGGAGACGGCACCGGGTACCGAAGCCCCCGCCGCCCCGATGACGCCGCGCCGGGTGCATCACGCCGCTGTGCGGCATCCGCTGCATCACCGCACCGAAGCCCCCGCCTCCTGAGCCGGGAATCCCAGGCATTTTCGGCAGCCTTCACCACATCAGGCTCTGACCTTGTCATGCCCGGGCTTGTCCCGGGCATCTCCTTGCGATCCAGCCAAGGTTCCGGATCGCCGTGATATCCGGCAATGATGAGAGACGCGTTTCCGGCCTTTTGCCGCCGCCTACAAGCCGACCTCGGCAAGCGCGGCCTGTTGGCGGGCCGCCACCGTCTCAACCGAAAAATCCTCGATGGCCGCCTCGAACAGGCGGTGGAAGTTCAGTTCAGCGCGCAGATGCAGGAACACGCCGCCGAGCCCGATGGCAGCGCGATCCATGAACACGAATTCGCGCGGCACCGTCACCGGCCCCTTCTGCTTGAGCGCCTGGTGCACGGCATAGGCTTCCCTGCGGCCATATTCGGAAGGCGCCACGCCATCCGCGATGGTGCGCACGCGGTCGTCGAGCAGCGGGCCGAAGATGAAACGCGCCCACAAATTCAGCGTCTCGATCAGGTCCTTGCTCAGCTTTTTGAAGCCCCAGGTCTCGTAGGCGTGGACCACGCGCTCTGTCTCGCCCTGGAGGAGGCCGCGATAAAGCTCGACCACGCCGCCGACGAAAGCCGGCGGGAAGATGCGGATGCAGCCATAATCGAGCAGGTTGATGCCAGAAGGCTCGCCCCCCTCGCTGAACACGGTGTAATTGCCCAGATGCGGGTCGCCGTGGATGATGCCGATATGGGCATAAGGCTGCCACCAGGCCGCGAACATTGCCGCCGCCAGCCGGTTGCGCACCGGCAGCTCGGCTTCCTTGAAGGCGAGGATGCGCTCGCCCGTGAGCCAGTCCATGGTGAGCAGGCGGCCGGTGGAGAGTTCGGGCCACACAAGCGGCGCCCGCACGTCGGAGATGCCGAGCGAGGCGAAGGCGTTGCGGTAGAGCGCGGTGTGCTTGGCCTCGCGGCGATAATCGAGCTCCTCGCGCACCCGCTCGCCGATCTCCTGATAGATCTCGCGCGTGTCGATGGCCGGATCGAAGCGCCGATGCAGGGCGAACAATACCTGGAGCTGGGCGAGATCGGCCTCCACGGCCGACTGCATGTCGGCATATTGCAGCTTGCAGGCGAGCGCGGTGCCGTCCTTGGCGGTGGCACGATGCACCTGGCCGAGCGAGGCGGCCGCCGCCGGTTCATGTTCGAAGCTGCCGAAGCGCGAGGCCCAGTCCGGCCCGAGCTCGGCCATCATCCGCCGCTTGACGAAGGCCCAGCCCATGGGCGGCGCCTGGCTCTGCAGCTTGGAAAGCTCGGCGGCGTAATCGGGCGGCAGCGCGTCGGGAATGGTGGAGAGCAGCTGGCCGACCTTCATCAGCGGCCCCTTCAGCCCGCCGAGCGCCTTGGCCAGCGCCACCGCATTGGAGCTCGAGGAACCGCCGCCCCCCATCAGCCGCGATCCGGCCATGCGGGCCGCCACGCCGCCGACATTGACGCCAACCCGGGCATAGCGCCTCGCCCTGGCCGAAAGCCGGTTCGCCTCTTCGTCATGCTCGGACATGAAAGTCTCCTGGCTGCCCCATCCTAGATAGGAGCAAGCCGGCCTATCGCCAAGCGACAGGGTGGCGCAGGCCTCGCTCTCCCGCCGGGGAGAAGGTTTATCCGCCCTTCCGTTTCAGCCGCATGATCGCCGTGTCCAGGGCCTGCAGGAAGGCCGAGCGATCCTTGGCGGAAAAGGGTCTCGGGCCGCCGGTCATCTCGCCGGTGGAGCGCAGATGCTCCATCAGGTTGCGGGTGGCGAGCGCCATGCCGATGGAGGCTTCGGTGAAGGGCTTGCCGGTGGCACCGATCACCTGGGCGCCTACCGCGATGCAGCGGCTGGCGAGCGGGATGTCGTTGGTGACGACCACGGCCTCGGGCGTCGCGCGCGCCGCAATCCAGTCATCCGCGGCGTCGGGACCGGCCTGTACCAGCACGAAGTCGATCAGGGGATCGCGCGGCAGGCGCATGAAGCTGTTGGCGACGACATGGGTCTTGAGCCCGTGCCTGATGGACACGCGGAACACCTCCTCCTTGACGGGGCAGGCATCGGCGTCGACGAAGATCTCGATGGGCATGGGCAGGCGATAGAGCCTTTTTGGCCTGAGGGCAAAGCGCGTTTTGGTGAAAGCCCCTTTTTCGCCCGGCGCCCTTCAGGCGCCATGGCCCGACGACGGGTCGTCCTCGTGCCCGAGAGATCCCAGACCCAGCCCCATTCCACCGCCCATGCCGGCACCCATTCCCCCTCCCATTCCGCTGCCACCGCCTCCGCCCTGGCGGCCCTCCTCCTTGCCGCGCTCGCCCTTGCCGCCGCCCGAGGCCGAGGGGCGGGCCGGCCCCTGGGCCGGCAGCTCGATATCGGCGGGGATCGGGGCGAGATCGAGGGCCTCGCGGATGAAGGCGCGCAGGGAGATCACGAGTTCCTGCGTATGGACCGGATGGCCGGCGACCAGCTCGCGCGCCGCACGACTGGCGAGGCGCACATGCTCCTCGGTGCCGAGCAGGATGATGTCGGACAAGGCCGCCTCGACCGCGTCGCGGATGCGGCGTGCACGGTCGGAACGCGCCACCTTGCCGGCGCTGAGGTCCAGGGGCGGCACCTCTCCTTCTGCCTCGCCCTCGGCCGGAGGGGCGGCCTGCCGCAGCTCGCGCAGATGCATCGGATCCACGGTGAGGTCACCGGTGAAGGAGCCGCCGAGCGTGCGATAGGCCGCGATCAGCGTGCGCACCCGCTCGTTGATCTGGCGGTTCAGGCGTTCGCGCCGCTGCTGGATGGTAAACATCGCCAGCAGGCGAATGCCGACGCCGATCAGCGTGAAGAGCGCGAGGCCGATCACGGTCGCCAGCAGGCTCTGCCAGGAGGTGAAATCGATGTTGCGCAAAAGCGCCTCCCTGCTCGCCCGCCGCCATGCCCATGGGCCTGCCCTTGATGATACGGATTGCCCGATGAGGCAAGGCAGCCGGCCGAAACGGACCGGGCGGCGAAAAGCGGGGGTTTTGCGGGGCTGCCATGGCCCGGCAGGGGTTCCGCGCCGCGGCCAAATCCTCTATTGAGGCGGCAAATCGGATTGATAGCCCCTTGAGCAAGCCCCCCTTTCCTGCCCGCCGCCCGTCCGCCGGGCCCAACGTTCCCGGCCTTGCCGCCCGCGCCCTTGCGGTGAAGGCCGTGGCGGGCGTCCTCGGCCAGGACCAGGCGCTGGAAGACGCCTTCGACGACGCCTCGCTCGAAGCGCGTGATCTCGCCCTCGCCCGCATGATCGCCGGCGTCTCGATGCGCCGTTACGGCACCATCGGCACCCTGCTCGAAAAGCTGCTCGCCAAGGGCATGCCGCGCAAATCCGGCCCGCTCGAAGCCATCCTGATCACGGCGGCGGCCCAGATCCTCTTCCTCGACGTGCCCGACCGTGCCGCCGTGGACCTTGCCGTGCGCCTCGCCCGGGGAGACGATCGCGCCCAGGCCTTTTCGGGCCTCGCCAATGCCGTGCTGCGCAAGATCTCGGCCGGCAAGGAAGAGCTTCTCGCCGCCATCCCGCCCGAGGCGGATACGCCCTCCTGGCTCTACAAGCGCTGGTCGGACCAGTATGGCACGGCGACCGCCGCGGCCATGGCGGCGGCCCAGCGGGTCGAGCCCTCGCTCGACCTCACCGTCAAGGCGGATGCCGCCGGCTGGGCCGAGCGGCTCGGCGGCCGCCTGCTGCCCACCGGCTCGGTGCGCCTGGCCCATAACGGCACTATCAGGGCGCTGGAGGGCTTCGAGGCCGGGGCATGGTGGGTGCAGGATGCCGCCGCCGCCCTGCCCGCCCGCCTGCTCGGCGATGTCGCGGGGCTCCGGGTCGCCGATCTCTGCGCTGCTCCCGGCGGCAAGACCGCCCAGGTCGCCGCCGCCGGCGCCAGGGTCACCGCGGTCGATCGCTCGGCGGCGCGGCTGCAGCGCCTCAGCGAAAATCTCAAGCGCCTCGATCTCAAGGCGGAGGTGGTGACGGCCGACATTTTAGCCTGGAAGGCCGAGCCCTTCGACGCCGTCATCCTCGATGCCCCCTGCAGTGCCACCGGCACCATCCGCCGCCATCCCGACGTCGCCTGGAGCAAATCCGCCCGCGACATCGGCGCGGTGGCCGACCTGCAGCGCCGCCTGCTCGGCCGCATGGCCAGCCTGGTGAAGCCCGGCGGGCTCCTCGTCTACTGCACCTGCTCGCTGGAGCGGGAGGAGGGCGAAGAGCAGATCTCCCGCTTCCTGGAGGGGAACGGGGATTTCACCCTGGAGCCGGTGCTGTCAGACGACATCGGCGGCATCGAGGGCGCCATCACGCCTGAGGGCTTCCTGCGCACCCTGCCGAGCCTCCTGCCCGATCCCGACCCGGTGATGGCGGGCATGGACGGCTTCTTCGCCGCACGCATGCGGCGGAAGGGGTAGCCGCGTAAAGCGCGGGAAGCCTTCCCCACGAAGCTGGGGAAGGTGCCCGAACAAAGTTCGGGCGGATGGGGTGTGGCGGGCAGTGCGATAAGCATGACAAGATGGCACGACGGTCGCGCAAGCATCCGAGAGGAGACGCGCTGCCCGCTACACCCCTCCCGACCTCGCTTCGCTCGGCCACCCCATGCATTTCTTTCAGAAATGCAAAGACCACTTCGTGGAGAGGGCTTGTCGCGTCTTTCTGGGCGACGGCCAGCGTATCCGCCGCCCCTCCCCCGTTTAAAACTGGGGCCATGTCGCTGAAATCGCCGGCCCGAGGCTTGCGCGAAGCTCACGCAATGGCCACAAGGAGCCTATCGCCGACGTCGGCATGCCCGCTTCGGGCGCCCGTCCCTTCGTTCCCTTCTCTGGAGGTCCGCGTCAGGAATGAGCCGAGGCACTCTGGGCCCCAAGCTCCGTCTCTCCCTCACTGCTGCCGCGCAATCCGGCCGCGCCGTGCTGACGCGCCTTTACCTCCTGCCCTTCATGCGCTGGCGCTTCGGCCGCGGCGACCCTGAAAAGCTGGTGCTGGCCCCGCAGGATTTGAGGGCCGCCGACCCCACCCGCGCCGCCGAACTCGTGCTCGGCCGCTTCACCTTCGTCGCCAAGACCATCGTGCTCAACGAGGTCTCCCCCTTCGCCATCGCCCCGCCCTCGCCGGCCTGGCGCGAGACGCTGCTCGGCTTCACCTGGCTCAGGCATCTGCGGGCCGCCGACGGCACCGCCGGCAAGCAGGTGGCGCGCCGCCTCGTCGGCGATTTCGTGCGCTCGAACCTGCGCTTCCAGCCCGAGGCGCTCGACCCGCTGCTGACGGCGCGGCGCATGCTCGCCTGGGTCTCGATGGCGCCGATGATCCTCGACGGCGCCGATCGCGGCTTCTACCGCGCCTTCCTGCGCTCGGTCGCCTGGCAGACCAGCTATCTCCTGCATGCCGGCCGCGCCACCACCGACGGCATGCCGCGCCTGCTCTGCGCCATCGCGGTGATGCAGGTGAGTCTCTGCCTCTCCAACAAGGCGGGCCTGCGCCGCCCGGCCTTGCGCTGGCTGGTGAGCGAGCTCAACCGCCAGATCCTGGCCGACGGCATCCATATCTCCCGCAACCCGCAGGCCAATATCGAGCTGCTGCTCGACCTGCTGCCGCTGCGCCAATCCTTCGCCGCCCGCAATGCCGTCGCCCCGCCCGAACTGATCGGCGCCATCGACCGCATGATGCCGATGCTGCGCTTCTTCCGCCATGCCGACGGCGCCTTCGCCGCCTTCAACGGCATGGGCTACACCCAGAGCCATCTGATCGCCACGCTGCTCGCCTATGACGATGCCCGCGGCAAGCCGGTGCAGAACGCCCCCCATGGCGGCTATCAGCGCCTGGAGGCCAATGGCGCCGTGCTGCTGGTCGATACCGGCAAGCCGCCGCCGGTGAACGTCTCGCAGGAAGCCCATGCCGGCACGCTCGCCTTCGAGTTCTCGGCCGACAATTTCCGCATCGTGGTCAATTGCGGCGCGCCCGCGCCGGGCCGCGAGAACTGGCGGCACCTCGCCCGTTCCACCGGCGCCCATTCCACCGCCATCGTGGCCGACGCTTCCTCCAGCCATTTCGCCGGCGGCACCAGGAAGCCCGGCGCGACGGCGCCGAGCCTGGGCGGCCGGGCCATCCTCTCCGGCCCCAAGCATGTGCCGGTGCAGCGCGAGAACTCGCCGGCGGCCAGCACCATCACCGCCTCCCATGACGGCTACCGCCACGATTACGGCCTGATCCACCAGCGCGAGCTGACGCTGAGCCAGATCACCGGCGCGCTGGAAGGCCGCGACAGCTTCCTCGACCACAAATCCGAGCCCTGGAAGGGCAAGGAGCCGGTGCTGCTGCGCTTCCACCTCCACCCCGCCGTCGCCGCCCGGCCCGCCAATGGCGACACCCAGATCGTCATCACCCTGCCGAGCGGCAAGGAATGGCTGTTCCTGGCCGACGTGCCTTTCACGCTGGCCGAGACCGCGCATCTCGCCAACCCCGAGGGACCGCGCCGCAGCGTGCAGATCGTGATGACCCTGCCCGAGGGCGAGCACACGATGAGCTGGGCCTTCCTGCCGGCCGATCCGGTATGACGGCAGCCCGATCCATCCTCGCCGCAGCGTTGGCGGCCCTGACGGCCGGGCCGGCGCTGGCCCAGGAGCGGCCGGATGAGTACATGACCTTCTCCTGCACCCATCTTCCGGCGATGAAGGTCACCCAGCAATTGGTGGCGCTCTATGGCGACAAGGGCGACAAGCTCGTCGTTGCCTCGGATCTCGAAACCTACCTGGCGCTCGTCTCGATGGACAACGTCGCCAGGCTCAGGAAGGACAAGCAGGCCTACGAGAAGTTCTTTCCGGCCCAGCAGGTCGGCGGACAACGCAAGGCGCCCGTCACGCTGAAATATTATCTCGGCAAGGACGAGAGAAGCGGAAAGCAGCGCCTGGAGGTCACCAATTCCGCCAATGGCATGAAGGTGATGGACTGCACGCCGGTGCAGAAATGAACCGGCGCTTTTGCGGACAATGCAGTTCACTTAAGCGTCTTCAGGTCTGCTCGATCTTTGTCATTGCCGGGCTTGACCCGGCAATCCAACCTGGATCTCCGTATTGCGCGGGCGGTTTCTGGATAGCCGGGTCAAGCCCGGCTATGACAATTCGGAGCGCTCCCTTCTTGAATGAACCGCATTAGGCCCTTGCGGACCTCTTCCGGCGCAATTCTCCCTGTTTGCCAGTCTTCGTAAATCTTGACCGTTGCGTGTAGGTGGAACGCTGTCATTCCCGGCGCCGCCGAAGGTAGCGGGAAGGGAATCCAGGGCCGAACCTGCGCTCGCTGTTTCGACGCGTCTTTGCGATTCTTGGTGAATCCGTCCTAGTTGCTCACCGGGGTACTGCCCTTCACCGTACCTCTCCCCGTGAGAACGGGGCGAGGGGGCTTCAACCGAGCACTTTTGATTGAAAGCGTCTCATCTCGCGCAACCGTCGGGCCAGATGAGAGGTTTGAGGACAAAGCGCGACGCTTGTGCCCCCTCGCCCCGTTCTCACGGGGAGAGGTACGGTGAGGGGCTACGCGACCTTGGTAGTAGGCTATGAGCAATTACAATCCGTCTCATCGCAAACCGCTACAGCCCCTGGATCCCCTTCCCTTCGCTACCACTCACAAGCAAGTCAGGCATTCCGTGGGTTGGTCTTACTCGTAGCGGTCGTGGCGGCGCACCCAGTCCATTCCCTCGGCCTCGTTACGG
>NZ_JASGFM010000041.1:0-61988 GCF_047605565.1 Labrys sp. (in: a-proteobacteria) | reverse complement strand
CCCGGCCATCAATGCGAAAGTCGGGGCAGCGGCGAGCCCGAGCCAGCCGGCCATGCCGGTCGCAGGCTCTCGCAACGAACCGACCCTGCCTGCTGATGCAGACATCGTCATTTTCGATCCTCCGTAAGCGTCCGGTGGGCTCTGTTATAGCGGATGGAGATGACCGTCGGTCTCGGTGGCTTTGAGGGCTTTGGTCAAGGGGAGGCTGTTATATAGCTGGAACCAGGTACCGGTATGCCTGTGCCAGTAGATGTCGAAGCGATCAGGCCCGATCCAGTCGAGACGCGTGAAGGGTGCTTCGAATTCATCTCCGCGATTTTCAGCGAAGCCCGACCGGTAGCGCTGCAGGAAGCGATATCTTGTGCCATGCCACCTGCCGAGGATGTCGACTGGATAGTTGAACTCAGTGGGGTGGATTTGGGGCAGGAAGCGGGGTTTCAGCACGGTGTCGATGAAGCTTTGGCACGCAGCTGTGACAGCGGTCTTCTCAATATTCGATAGATTTTTTGACCATGCCGCACTCACGGGGTCCCTCCGCCGCCACTGGCGATCTTCGACCAATGCCAGGGGAGCAGTTCGTCGATTTTGTTGATGGGGTGATCTGCGATGCGGGCGAGGACGTCGCGCAGATAGGCTTCCGGATCGAGGCCATTAAGCTTGGCCGTCTCAATCAACGACAGGACGGCGGCAGCCCGTTCACCCCCCTTGTCCGACCCGGCAAAGAGCCAATTCTTACGCCCCAGCGCGATCGGCCGGATCGCCCGCTCGGCAGCATTGTTGTCGATCTCGATGGTGCCATCATCGATAAAGCGGCAAAGTGAGATCCAGCGTGTCCTTGCATAGCGGATCGCCTCGGCGGTTCTGGACGCACGCGGCAATTCCAGCAACTTGCTGTCCAACCACAGCCGCAGGGCCTCGATCAGTGCCCGGGTTTTCTTCTGGCGAACGGCTCGGCGTCTATCCGGCGGGGCGCCTCGAATGGTGCTTTCGATGTCGTAGAGCTGACCGATACGGATCAGCGTCTCCTCGGCGATCGGATGGCTGGCGGGACTGGTCGTTAGATCGAAGAACTTGCGACGGACGTGTGCCCAGCAAGCCGCCTCTTGGATAGATGCCGGCTTGTCGATCCTGGTTGGCTCGTAGAGATCGTTGAAGCCGGCATAGCCATCGGCGTGCAACGTGCCCGAGAAGCGTGCAAGATGGGCTTTGGGATGCCGACCCTTTCGATCCGGGCTGTAGAAGTAGGTGACGGCAGGCGGTGCTTCCTCAAGCCAGGGATGACCGTCGCGAACATAGGTCCACAGCCGTCCCGTCCTTGTCCTGCCTCGTCCCGGTTCCAACACGGGCACAGGCGTGTCGTCGCCATGCAGGCGATCTGCGGCGAACACATGGTCGCGTATTCTTGCGACGAGCGGATCTAGCAAGGCACTGGCCTTGCCGACCCAATCGGCCATGGTGGAGCGGGACAGGTCGACGCCTTCACGCGCGTAAATCTCGGACTGCCGGTAAAGAGGCAGATGATCGCAATATTTGGCGATCAGCACATGGGCGACGAGGCCCGCTCCCGGTTTACCCCGCTCTATGGGCAAAGATGGCATTCTGGCTCGAATGTCAGTGTCACAGCCCTTGCAGGTAAAACGCGGCTGGACATGGCGCACCACCCGGAAGGAGGCCGGGATATAGTCCAGCACCTCGCTGACGGTCTCACCGGCCTTGATGAAGTCGGAGCCACCGCACACTGGGCAGGTACAGGCCACCTGATGGATGACGTCCTGGCGCGGTAGGTGATCGGGTAAGGGCTGTCGGCCTGGCTTGGCCTTCAGCGCGTCGGGCTGGGTGGGCAATGCTGCGGCAGGAAGCCGTGCATCGGCAGCCTCGATGTCTTCCAGCGCCAACTCGAGTTGCTCGATACTGCGCTCGATCTTCTCCGAGGAAGCGCCGAAGCGAGCCCGTCTGAGAATGGCGAGTTGGGCCTGCAGCTTCTCGATCAATGTATCGCGCGACTGCAGCTTTTGGGTCTGGCGAGCCAACGCCTCTGCCTGCGAGACGATGATTGCACGTAGTGCTTCAACGTCATCGGGCAGATCGGTAAGGCTGGGCTCCATAGTTAATTTATAACTGATTTGCCGCTTCTGCGACATCGCTAAATCAATGAAAAGACAACACTTTATGCCATTCGTGCAGGTGGCGAAGTCCACGAAGGACGTCGCCAGTCGATCCCTTCCCACAGCATTGACAATTGTGCGGCGGTCAGCCGAGCTGTGCCATCCGCGGCCGAAGGCCAGGGAAAACGCCCCTTCTCCAGAATCTTGTAATAGAGGCAGAAGCCTTGACCGTCCCAGAACAGGAGTTTGATCCGGTTGCCACGGCGCCCGCGGAAGACGAACACCGAGCCCGAGGCCGGCTTTTGCCGCAGCGCCGTCTGGACGAGCGCCATCAGGCCATCGATCCCCTTGCGCATGTCGGTCGCACCGCACGCAAGATAGACCCGGACATTGGCACCTGGCCCCATCATGCTTCTTCCACCGCCCGGATCAACACCTTCAGCAGTTCAGGCGCGATATCGGCTTCCACCTTCAGAACACGCCCACCCCTGCAGCCGATCTCAATGCGAGCTTTGGCTGGGCGCTTTGGATGGGATCTACCCCCAGGTCCGGGGCGCTCCGCATCGCCGACCTTGGACTGTGGGATCACGGCAACTGGCAGCAAGGTGATCTCCGGCCTACCGCCGCCAGATCCCAATCCAAGCTTCCTGCGCCACGTATAGATCTGTTGTGGCAAAACATCGTGGCGACGGGCAATCTCGGCGATCCCCTGATCGCCGGCGGCAACTTCTTCCAGGATCCGGAGCTTCTGTTCATCCGTCCAATTGCGGCGACGCTCGACACCCGTTAGAATCTCAACCCGGCCCATGAGCCACCTAGTTACGTCTTTAGCTACGGAATTAGCGACGTAACTTCAGCTGTTCGCCCGGGAATCTCAAAGCCCCTTACACCGGACGCTTACGATCCTCCGACACTTGCCGTTTCCGGCGTTGCGATACGAAGACGTTATCCCGGCCGGAGGGCCCTGCGAGAGTTACAAGTGTGACGGGATTTCAGTGGCCTCGCTTGTCACCGCCACCGCACGGCCTCCGCCGACGGCGGCGGGAAGGGAATCCAGGGCCAAGATCTGCGCCCGCAAAAACAAAGCGCGTTTGGACGCAAATAATTACGGTAACAGTGCATTTAATTTAATCAGTGCACTGTCACCGTAATTCCAAATCGCTGATAGACTTACCCATGGACGGCGCCCCTTTGATGGTGTGTTTGACAACGACCATCCTGGCACAGCTCACCCCGTGAACCAGATGCCGTAGAAGGCGCCGTCCACACCATCACCGTAATTCCAAGGGAATAGCGGCCTATTTTGCGATCAACCCATTGAGCGCTTTGAAGAGGGTCTCAGCACGCTGAAGTGTCTTGAGGACCGGCTCCGCATCGCCAGCGAGCGTTTCGGGGTGCATCAGCAGCCAGGAAGCCGGGGTGAAGTGGCTGTAGAGCGGTGTTGGCTCTGGAAGCACGTTGAAGTACGCCTCCGCCCTCTTCACTTGACGCTCGGTGTTCTCGTCAGCGGCTTTTAGTTTGGCTGGATCAAGGCTCTGCTCGCCCTTTAGCTCGTAGGTAGCATTGACGATCGCACAGAACAGCTGCGGATCGAAGAGGTCTTCGATGTCGGCCTCTTCCTGGGTCACGAAGTCTGCGATCGACAGCACACCGCCGTCCTTGATAACCTTGGACTTCCTGAGGTTCTCCAGTTTGATCTTGTCCTTCTTGGTGTAGTCGGACAGCGCTATCACATCGAGGCTGTTGCCTGCGAAGAGGGAGACGAACGACTGGATTTTGTCGATGCCGCCAGCCGGGCACATAACCCACTTCGGATCAAGACCAGTACGCTTGCGGCGGAGTAGCTCAGCTGAGAGCGCCTGCAGATAGAGAATGTCGCCTGGCCCTTCGACGAGAATCGTGTGCTTTCCGATGAAGAGCGACTGGGTTAGCGAGTAGTCGCGTTCCAGCTCATACGCGAACGGCGTTGCAGGATGGGGATTGAGGCCAGCTATCGCCTGAAGAACGGCGGTCTTGCCTGCTTCATTCTTACCGACGAGGCAGGTGAGATGCTCGACGGTGAACTCGCCTGAGTCTTCGACGGATCGGAAGTTCTGGATACGCACGCTTTTCAGTTCCACGGAAATCCCCCAAGCAACGTCACCAAAAACATCAGAGATTAACTAGCACTGAGGACTGTGTAGTGCGAGTCTTGCGGGTCCGAAACAACGAAAAACGCCCGTGTGAGGTGTCCTGCCAATGCAAAACTGCAGCAAGAGTCGCCTGCTCGGGGCCGTATTCCAGAGTGATAGTTTGCAGGGACATGGAACAAGAAGTGGACATAGACCGCCATTCCACAAGGACGTAGTGTCATTCGGGTCTAAAACGGAAACCTACCCGGGGTGGCCATGCCTTCAACTGCGATTCTGATCGGCAATTCCGTCTACGATCATGAGAACCCATTGCCGTGCTGCCACGAGGACGTTACCGCCATGCAGGCGCTTCTCGAGGCTACGGGACGATTCGATTACATCCATGCGCACGTCAATCTCGACGCGGATGCGATGCGAGATGCAGTGCGAAATGCACTGCCACCGAACGGAGACCACAACGAAGTGCTCTTTTACTTCTCGGGGCACGGCGCCCATATCGGTCCTCAGTTGTATCTATGTGGAACAGGGTTCGACGGTAGCCGCCCCAATGAAACGGGCTTTTCTCACGGCGATCTAATGGACCTGTTCCGGGCATCCGAACCACACGTCCTCGTCACGGTTATAGATGCCTGCTTTTCCGGCGCGCTGTTGGTGAAGGGCGACCGTGCACTGCTGCCCGTGGCGAAGGATGGGCTACGGAATGTGCTTCAGTTTTCATCGTCAATGGACGATCAGACATCGCTCGGCGGAGAGCGGCTAAGTGCTTTCACCCACGCGTTTCTCGAGGCTACCGTCCGAAAAACTGAGGGGATAGTCTACTACACCGACATAACGAACACTCTTCGCGACAACTTCATCGGAAATGACGACCAAACTCCGTTTTTCGTCAACCAAGGAACGGGACGGGAGATACTAGTTGACGATGCCCGCAAGCTAGCTGGGTTCCGCGACGAATTCACAAGCCGTTGGCGAGCTGAGGCAGATGAAGGCGACGAGAACGTCGAGCGCGGCGACAGCGAGGGCCAGCCCGTCGCCGCCGAACCGCCGACGACCACACAATTGCTAATCGCGGCAGAGAAGCGCATGGGTGGACCTGATGAAGCCAAAGAGCTGATCGACAATTTGTTCGACGGCGTGCTCGAAAGGTTCAACGAGACCGAGTTCGCGGAGTTTTTTGAATCAAGGACAACCGAACACTCGACTTTCCGTGAACCCGTCATAAGGGAATTCATGCTCCGGGTGCTCTCCCGCGAGACTCGACCTGACCGGCTTGTAACGGCGGAGATCAAGCGCACCAAGAAGAAACCGAGCCCATGGGAACAGGCTATAATGGGCTTTGTTGCCACGTTTAACCAAGACTGGGCCGAGGACTTCGACCTAGAATTAAACTGCACCATGTCACGCGCGCAGCTAAAACTGACGTTGACGCCGAAATACAGGACACTCCAGCAGCTCCAGCTAGTTCTAAGTTGCGCTCCGAGCCTTAATCAGTGCTATATTTTCGAGCTCGTGACACAGCACCCTATGATCAACTGGGATGCATTCGACGATGAAGGGCGCGAGATCGTGCGTCGCTGGTACACTCTGGAATGGGACGCCGACGTGAAATTCCTAGTGGGGAAGATCTGCAATGCGCTAACCAAGTCGGTCCAAGACCATATTGACGAAACGACCAAACGCCTCGAAGGGCATTAGACGGCGCCATCGGTCTGTCCACTTGTCGATCTTCTAGCGCCTACGCAAAGCGAACGCATGGCAGCTTTTGGGCGATCGCACCATGGAATGGAAAGACTGGAATGAGGGCGCTAAGCAGTCATTTGCTGCGAAGCGCCCAGAAGACCGAGAAGGGTCAAAGCGAGATCTTTGCCTGAAAGACCCTCGTCAGGCTTCCATCCCCCTCACCCCATCATCGCATCCCCCCTCACCGCCTCCACCACGAACTCCATCACCGCCTTCACCCGCTGCGGCAGGTTCCGCCGTGAGGGATAGACCAGCGTGATCGGCAACCTGGCTGGCGGGAAGTCCGGCATCAGGCTGATCAGGCGGCCGGCCGCGATGTCGGGGCCGGCGAGGATGTGGGAGAGGATGGCGAGGCCGCCGCCGGCCAGGGTGGCGCGGTGGATGGCGACGGCGCTGTCGGCGGTCAGCCGCGGGGCGATGCGAAGGCGCGTCTCGTCGGCGCCGTCGGAGAAGCACCATTGTCGTCCGTCACCGGCGCGGGCGTAGCAGATGCAGTCATGGCGGGGCACCTCCTCCGGCCGCACCGGCGCGGGGCGCTTGGCGAGATAGCAGGGTGCGGCCACCAGGAAGGCCGTGGTCCAGCCGATGCGCCGGCCGGTCAGGCTGGAATCCTCGACGGGGCCGAGGCGCACTTCGAGATCGATGCCCTCGCCGACGAGATCGGAGGGCGCCTCACGCAGCAGGAGATCGACGCTGAGGCCGGGATGGCGGGCGAGCAGCTCCGGCAGGCGCTCGGCGAGGGCCAGGCCGAGCGGGGCTGGCAGTGAGAGCCGCACCTTGCCGGTGACGGCGGCCTCCGCCGCCCCCGCGCTCTCGCCCAACGCCTCCACCGCCTCGATCACGCGCAGGGCCATCGGGATCAGCCGCTCGCCCTCGGCCGTCAGCGCCAGGGCCACCGTGGTGCGGTGGAGCAGGCGCACCCCAAGCCGCGCCTCCAGCGCCGAGACCTGGCGCGACACCGCCGGCTGGGTGAGATCGAGATCGGCAGCCGCCGCAGTGAAGGAGCCCGTCTGCGCCACGCGCAGGAAGGTCCGCAAGGCGCCCACAATGTCCATTCCCCAGCCCCCATACTTTTGCGCATAGGCCTTATGCCCGGAGCTTAGGCTGGTAAGGCTTTACTGTCCAGCTATTACGGATATTTTATATCCATAAGGATATTATATATCCTTAAATGAGGAAACGGACATGAGCCAGCGCCTGAACTACGCCCAGCAATCCCCCGAGCTCTTCAAGAAGCTCTCCGATCTCAGCCTGGCCCTGAAGGGCAGCGTGATCGAGGAGAAGCTCCGCGATCTCGTCAACATCCGCGCCTCCCAGCTCAATGGCTGCGCCTTCTGCCTCGACATGCATGTGAAGGAGGCCAAGATCCACGGCGAGAGCGAATTGAGGCTCTACCATGTCGCGATCTGGCGGGAATCCAACCTGTTCGTGCCGCGCGAACGCGCCGCTTTGGCCTGGACCGAGGCGGTGACGAAGCTGCCGGAAGGCGGCATTCCCGACGAGCTCTATGAGCGCGTGCGCGGCCAGCTTTCGGAGAAGGAGGTTTCGGACCTCACCTTCGCGATCGCCATCATCAACAGCTGGAACCGCGCCTCCATCGCCTTCAAGGCAGTGCCGGGCTCGGCCGACAAGCTCTACGGGCTGGACAAGGCCGGGCTGAGCTGAGCTGAGGCGTCTTCCCGGGTGCGCGGACGTCTCGTCCGCTCTTGGAAGCGCCGCGCTCGCAGGAGGGGAAGAGGCGGACGAGACGTCCGCGCACCCGGGAAACAATCATCACCCGCGGCCCGCGCCTCACCGGCGCCGGAGCCACACAACAGGAGGCCAGCATGAGCCTGAACGACACCTTGACGCCCGCCAGGGCCAAACTCGACGAGCTCGTACCCTCGCGCTATGCCCTGCAGATCGGCGAGATCGACGTGCTTGTGGTCAGCGACGGCGTGCTGCCGCTGCCCACCCAGATGCTGGGGCACAACGCCGATCCTTCCGTGCGGGCCGCCTGGCTGAAGGACATGTTCCTGCCGCAGGACGCCTTCGACTGGGCGCTGAACGTGGTGGTGGTGCGCAGCGGCGCGCAGACCATCCTCATCGATGCCGGGCTGGGGCTCGACCCGGACCTCAACCTGCCGCGGGCCGGCCAGCTGATCAAGCGGCTGGAGGCCGCCGGCATCGACCTCGACGCCGTGACCGACGTGGTGCTCACCCATATGCATATGGACCATGTCGGCGGCCTGCTGGTCGAGGGCGTGAAGGAGCGGCTGCGGCCGGACCTCAGGATCCATGTCTCGGCCGCCGAGGCCAGGTTCTGGGAGGCGCCCGATTTCTCCCACGTCGCCATGCCGGAGGGCTTCCCGGACGCCTTGCGGGCCACCGCCAAGCGCTTTGCGGCCGACTATGCCAGCCAGCTGCGGCTGTTCGAGGAGGAGCACGAGGTGGCGCCCGGCGTGGTCGTCTCCCGCACCGGCGGCCATACGCCGGGGCACAGCGTGGTGCGCCTCGCCTCCGGCGGCGACAGGCTGATGTTCGGGGGCGATGCCATGTTCGCGGTCGGCTTCGAGCACCCCGACTGGTTCAACGGCTTCGAGCACGATCCCGAGGAGGCTGCCCGTGTCCGCATCGGCCTGCTGCGGGAGCTGGCCGAGACCAACAGCCTGCTGGTGGCCACGCATTTGCCCTTCCCCTCCGTCGGCCACGTCGCCGTCGACGGCGATGCCTTCCGCTGGGTGCCGGTGTTCTGGGACTACTGAGCGCTTTCCGGGTGCGCGGGCGTCCCGCCCGCTCTTCCCCTCCCGCACGCGCAACGCTTCCAAGAGCGGACGAGACGTCCGCGCACCCGGAAACATCACAAAGGAGACTCCCATGAAAATCGTCATCATCGGCGGTACCGGGCTGATCGGCTCCAAGACCGTCACCCGCCTCGCCGCCAAGGGCCATGAGGTGATCGCCGCCTCGCCCAACACCGGCGTCAACACCCTCACCGGCGAGGGCCTCGCCGAAGCACTCGAAGGCGCGCAGGTGGTGATCGACCTTGCCAATTCGCCCTCCTTCGAGGACAAGGCCGTGCTGGACTTCTTCGAGACCTCCGGCCGCAACCTGATCGCGGCCGAGAAGGCGGCCGGCGTCGGGCATCACATCGCGCTCTCGGTCGTCGGCACCGAGCGGCTGCAGGACAGTGGCTATTTCCGCGCCAAGCTCGCCCAGGAAAAGCTGATCAAGGCCTCCGGCATTCCCTTCACCATCGTGCACTCCACCCAGTTCATGGAGTTCCTCGGCAGCATCGCCCAGTCCGGCGCCGTGGATGGCAGCGTGCATCTGTCGCCCGCCTTCGTGCAGCCGATCGCCTCCGACGACGTCGCCGACGCCATGGCCGAGGTGGCGCTGGCCGCGCCGGTGAACGGCACGGTGGAGATCGCCGGCCCGGAGCGCTCGCGCCTCAGCGACCTCGTCGCCCGCTACCTCAAGGCCAAGGGCGACAGCCGCACCGTGGTGGCCGATCGCGAGGCCCGCTATTTCGGCGCCCGCCTCGATGACGGCTCGCTGGTCAGCGACGCCAATCCCCGCCTCGGCCGCATCGGCTTCGAGGCATGGTTCGCCAGCAATCCGAGGAAGTGAGGCCGCGGCCCCTCGCCGCGAAGAACGCGACACCGGCCGCCCCTTCTCCCCGTCCTTACGGGGAGAAGGTGAGGATGAGGGGCAGCACCGCCCACGGGGACTGTACTGCGCTGCCCCTCACCGCATGTCGCAGCCCCTCACCCGTACCCTCTCCCCGCAAGCGGGGCGAGGGGGACCCAGACGCCGCGCGCAACCGTCAATCGCAGCATCTCGCCCTAACCCCGTCCCCCAACCAGGAACCCTAGCCATGATCCGCCCCCTCCTTACCGCCCTCGCAATCTCCGCCTTGCTCACCGCCCCGGCCGCCGCCGACGGCAAGGCCGCCAAGGTCTCGCTCGTCTATGAGCACGAGCTGCCCAACGTGCCCGGCAAGAGCCTGAAGGGCGTGCTGGTCGAATATGGCCCAGGCGGCTTTTCGGAGGGCCACACCCACCCCTCCTCCGCCTTCATCTACGCCACCGTGCTGGAAGGGGCGATCAAGAGCCAGGTCAATGACGGGCCGGTGAAAGTCTACCGCGCCGGCCAGAACTTCTCCGAAATGCCCGGCGACCGCCACGGCGTCAGCGCCAATGCCAGCAAGACCCGCCCCGCCAAGCTGCTGGCGGTGTTCGTGGTCGACAGCACGCAGAAGGAACTGACCTTCCCGCTGCAGAAATAAGCGGCCAAGCCGCCCCGGAGCCCCAGCCATGGTCGATGATCCCGCTTTCCTGCCCCTCCTGCTGATCGACCTCTTGGGGCTTGCCGGCATCATCGTCTGGCATCTCCAGGGACGCCGGCGGCCGAGGGCGCGCTTGGTGGTTCAGCTCCTGTTCTTCGCAGCCATGACGGCCCTCGCCGCGTGCAACGGCATCTGGCCGCATCAGCTCGGCGCCAACGAAACCACCGGCCTAGCCGCCTTCATCGCCAAATCGGCGCGAGTGCTGTGGTGGACGCACCTCGCCTGGGCCGTGATCGGCCTGATGCACATCTATTTCGCCCTCAACCGCCGGCCGCGCGAGGCCCATCTCCTGCAGGACCTGTTCGTGGCCCTCGCCTATCTCGGCGTCGGCCTCTCGATCCTGGGCTTCGTGTTCGGCGCTCCCGTCGGCACGCTGGTGGCGACCTCCGGCGTGGTCGCCGTCATTCTCGGCCTCGCCTTGCAGAACACGCTCGGCGACGTCTTCTCCGGCATCGCGCTGACCTTGGGGCGCTCCCATGCCATCGGCGACTGGATCGTGCTCAGCGACGGCACCGAAGGGCGCGTGGTCGAGACCAATTGGCGCGCCACCAACCTGGTCACCGGCGCCCATAATCTCGTGGTGCTGCCCAACAGCCTGCTGGCCAAGCTCAGCCTGACCAATCTCAGCCGCCCCGACGAGACCCACTGGATCAGCCAGAGCGTGCGGATCGCTGCGAGCCAGGGCCCGCAGGACAGCATCGAGACGCTGCGGGCCGTGCTGCGGAGCTGCGAGGAGATCCTGCGGGATCCCGCGCCGATCGTGGCGCTCAAATCGGTCGACGCGCTGGCGATCGAGGCCGAGCTGCAGTTCTGCGTGGCCAGTCCGGCACGGCGCACCCCGGCGCGCAATGAAGTGCTCGACCGGCTCTGCCGGACCTATGGCGCCGATGGCCTCGCTTGCGCGCCGGCCGTGGCTTTCATCCAGCCCGCGCCAGCACCCAGTCGAAGCTATCCTTCCACAGCTGCTCCGGGATCTCCTGCGACAGGATTCCGACTAGGTCCGAGAGCTTGACGCTGCGCAGTTTCTCGCGCCAGGCCTCGTCCGCTTCCCACATGATGCGCGCCACCGCGCAGGGCGCGCTCTCGCAATACCCCTTGGGGCGGCAGGGATTGTTGGCGCGGATATTGGTGCACACGAAGGTGCGCGCCGGCCCTTCCACCGCCTCGACGATCTCGAGGAAAGTCAGCTCGGCCGGGGGCCGGGCCAGCCGGTAGCCGCCGGAGGGGCCGAGCGTGGTGTCGACCAGCCCGGCCTGCGACAAATGCTGCAGGGCCTTGGAGAGATATTCCTTCGGCACGCCGTGGAACTCGGCCAGCGCCTTGGTCGAGAGGTAGCGCCCCGCCGGCAGGCCGGCGAGGATCGCACAGCAATGCAGCGCCCATTCGACTTGGCTTTTCAGGATCATTCGTTCATTCCGCAACGGCAGCACGCGCCGATAATTACGGATATACGATATCCCTATTGGTGCAGCGTGTAAATGCGGGGCTTCCCGGGTGCGCGGACGTCCCGTCCGCTCTTCCTCTCCGCACGCATGACGGTTCCAAGATGCGGACGAGACGTCCGCGCACCCGGAAAGATCTCGCTCCAAAAATCTCCCCCTTCCCGTCATCTTGCGCTATCAAGCGGCCAAACCCTGCCTCGGAGATTGCCCCCTTGACCGCTGCTGCCCCCATCGCCCGCGCTTTGCTATCCGTTTCGGACAAATCAGGCCTGATCGACTTCGCCAAAGGCCTCGCTGCCCATGGCGTCGAGCTGGTCTCGACCGGCGGCACGCGCAAGGCGCTGGAGGAGGCCGGCCTGGCCGTGAAGGACGTCTCCGACCTCACCGGCTTTCCGGAGATGATGGATGGCCGCGTCAAGACGCTGCATCCCAAGGTGCATGGCGGCCTGCTCGCCATCCGCGGCAATGAAGAGCATCGCGCCGCCATGGCCGCCCACGGCATCGGCCCGATCGACCTTCTCGTCGTCAATCTCTACCCCTTCGAGGCGACGCTCGCCCGCGGCGGCAGCTTCGAGGACCTGATCGAGAACATCGACATCGGCGGCCCCGCCATGATCCGCGCCGCCGCCAAGAACCATGACGACGTCACCGTCATCGTCGACGTCGCCGACTATGACGACGTGCTGGCCGAGATCGCCGAGAACGAGGGGGCGACCAGCCTCGCCTTCCGCCGCCGCATGGCCGCCAAGGCCTATGCCCGCACCGGCGCCTATGATGCCGCCATCTCCAACTGGTTTGCCGCCACGCTGGAAGAGGATACGCCGACCTTCCGCGCCTTCGGCGGCACGCTGGCCGAGGCACTGCGCTATGGCGAGAACCCGCATCAGAGCGCGGCCTTCTACCTCACCCCCGAAAAGCGCCCGGGCGTCGCCACCGCCCGCCAGCTCCAGGGCAAAGCGCTCTCCTACAACAATCTCAACGACACCGACGCCGCCTTCGAATGCGTGGCCGAGTTCGACCCGGCCAAGTCGGCGGCGGTGGTGATCGTCAAGCACGCCAATCCCTGCGGCGTTGCTGAGGCGCCGACGCTGCTCGAAGCCTATGAGAAGGCCTTTGCCTGCGACCCCGTCTCGGCCTTCGGCGGCATCATCGCGGTGAACCGCACGCTCGATGCTGATACCGCGCGGAAAATCGTCGAGATCTTCACCGAGGTGATCGTCGCCCCCGACGCCAGCGAGGAAGCCATCGCCATCATCTCGGCCAAGAAGAATCTGCGCCTGCTCGTCACCGGCGCCCTGCCCGATCCGCGTGCGGAAGGTCTCACCGCCAAGACGCTGGCGGGCGGCCTGCTCGTGCAGTCGCGCGACAACGCCGTGGTCGACGACATGACCCTGAAGGTGGTGACCAAGCGCGCGCCCACGCCCGGGGAAATGGCCGACCTCGCCGTCGCCTTCCGCATCGCCAAGCATGTGAAGTCCAACGCCATCGTCTATGTGAAGGACGGCGCCAGCGTCGGCATCGGCGCCGGCCAGATGAGCCGCGTCGATTCGGCCCGTATCGCCGCCGCCAAGGCCGCCGACGCGGCCAAGCTGGCCGGCCTGCCGGATACGTTGACCAAGGGCTCGGTGGTGGCGTCCGACGCCTTCTTCCCCTTCGCCGACGGGTTGGAAGCTGCGGTCGCGGCCGGCGCCACCGCCGTGATCCAGCCCGGCGGCTCGCAGCGCGATGCCGAGGTGATCGCCGCCGCCGACGCGGCCGGCCTTGCCATGGTGTTCACCGGCACGCGCCACTTCCGGCATTGAGGCCGGCCCGGCTGCGCAAGCCCGATCAGCCTTCCCTACGACATGGGGAAGGCCGTTTACCCGCCACGCGTCGCGGCGAGATGCGACGCGCCGGCCGGCTTTCGTGCCGGCGCGTCTCCGCGCCTGTTCCCCCAGGTATAGCTGCCCGGCCCCGCAATGACGCATCCAGGCTGTCGTAGTGCCCTGGCCTGACCGAAGCTTCAACCTTTCTGTCCACAGCCTATAGCTGTAGATGATCGCACAGTTGAACTGTCGACAGGCCCGGTGATAGTTTCGCTCTGAAATCCATAAGCTTGTAGCCGGCTTTTGGTTTTCATTGGGGTACGGGGGAGACTTGGAGTGCGGGGAATCGTTGGAATGAAGCTGTTTTTTGTGCACGCGGTGGCTGCCGCCGGCCTGGCGCTGGCGACGGTCGCCCCCTCTGTGGCCGAGGAAGCCGCCCGCGTGGTGCATCAGGGCAGCGTGCAGACCAGCGTTCCGGCTGGGGTCACGGTGATCGTCAAGAAGATCACCGTGGGCGAGGACGCCACGGTGGTCAGCCTCGTCGCCTCCTTCGACAGCCGCCAGACCAACCGCGTCAATCTCAACGACGTCAACGCCTTCCTCGACATCGGCAACAGCCAGAAGCTCAGCCTGCGCCAGCCCGAGGACAATCCCTATCTGATCATCCAGAACGGCCAGAGCATGGATGGGGAACTGATCTTTCCCGGCCGTATTCCGGCCGATGCCGGCGAGGTGCGACTGGTCTTCAACGACGGCAATGCGGGCGATGATCTCAACGCCCCCGGCCTGACGCTCAAGATCCCGGTCAAGGCGCAATGAGGCGCCTCGGCGCCGCCATGGCGCTGCTGGCCCTGGCTCTTCCGGCGTTGCCGGCCTCGGCCCTCATCATCGAGCATCGCCGCGAGCCGATTGGCGGGCAGCCGACCGCGTTTCGCCCCAGCGACATCGGCACGAGCCGCTGGCAGCCTTATGCCCTGCCGCCCACCCGCTTTGCGCCGCAGACCCCGGCAAGCCGGCTGGGCCCGGCCGGCGGGACGACCAGCCTGCGCCTCAAGGAGGTGCCGGCCAAGCTGCGCAGCCGCACGCAGGCGCTGCTCGAGCAGTTCGGCGCCCGCGAGAGCGAAGGTAGGATCCTGATCAGCCTGCCGGGCGACGTGCTGTTCGATTTCGACAGGGCCGACATCCGTGCCGATGCCAGGCCGGTGCTGGCGCGGCTCACCGAAGTGCTCAAAGCCTTCCCCAAGGCGCCGGTGGCGATCGGTGGCCATACCGACGCCAAGGGCGAGGACGACTACAATCTCGCTCTGTCCGAGCGCCGCGCCGCCTCGGTGAAGGCCTATCTCGCCCGCAGCAAGATCAGCCCCGGCCGCCTGACCATCGAGGGCTATGGCGAAACCCGCCCCGTCGCCCCCAACCAGAAGGCCGACGGCGCCGACGATCCCGAAGGCCGCCAGCGCAACCGCCGGGTTGAGTTCGAGATCGGCAGGCCGCCGGAATGATCGAGGCCCTTCCCATCATGATCATCCAGCAAGAGGCGACACCATGGCGTTGATCCCCTGCCCGGCCTGTACCCAGCGTGTCTCGGAGCAGGCCCTAGCTTGCCCGTCCTGCGGGCATCCGATCGCCACGGCCGGCGAGGGCAGGCAGACGGCCATTCGCGTGCTGGGCGGCGTCGCCGGCACCTATGTCTCGGCCAACGCCCTGGTGCAGCTCGTGCTCGGCGCAGTCTTCTGCATCAGCGTGGCCGCGGTGATCATGACGCTGATCATCGTCAGCGGCTGAGCTGCTGCATCCGCTCAGACCGCTACCTTGGTGCAGATCTCGACCAGGCAGCCATTGTTGTCGCGCACATAAGCGACGATCTGGCCCCAGGGCTTCTGCGCCGGCGGCGATACCGCCTGCGCCCCCGCGAACAGGGCCTTCTTGTAGGCGATCTCGACATCGTCGACCACCAGCGCGATCTCGGTGCCCGCCGGCGGCGCATCCGGCCGGTTGGGCTGGAAGCTGCCGACCATGTCGGTAACGAAGCTCTCATCGGCAAAGCACAACGCCGTCTCGCCGGTGACAAGCTCGGCGAACTGCCCCTCGGCGATGAAGCGCGTCTCCAGCCCGAAGGCCTGCTTGTAGAAGGCCGACGTCTCCACGACATCGCGAACGTAATGAACAACGTAACCGAGCTTCATGATAATGTTCCCTGTTTGTTCGCATAAGCGATAAAACAAAGAGCTGGTTTTGTCGAGTCCGAGAAACGGGATTTTGGGGTGAGTCGAGAGGCGCTTCCCCATCCCTTGATACGGTTCACTGAAACGTCTTCGAATTTGCGCGACCTTTGTCCTTGCCGGGCTTCGGCCCGGCAATCCATCTCTCCAGCCGGTTTCCGCGTGCGACTTCTGGATAGCCGGGCCGAAGCCCGGCTATGACAAATCGGAGCGTTTCCGCTTCAGTGAACAGCCTTGCTCCCTCACCCCTGGCCTTTCACAGCGGCTTGTAGGCGATCGCCTCGATCTCGATCTTGATGTCGATCATCAGCCGCGCCTCCAGTGTGGTGCGCGCAGGCGGGTTGGCGGGGAAATAGCTGCCATAGACCTTGTTGAAGGCGCCGAAATCGCGGGCGTCGGCCAGGATCACCGTGGTCTTGACCACATCCTCCAGCCCCGCCCCGGCCAGCGCCAGGGCCTTGGCCAGGTTGTCCATCACCTGGCGGGTCTGCGCCTCGATGCCGCCCGGCACCACCGAGCCGTCCGCCAGGGTCGGCACCTGGCCGGAAACATGGATGCTGTCACCCGCCCGCACGGCCGGGGACAGGGGGACATGGGAGGTGCCGAAATGCTGCTTGGTCATGGATATCCCGATAGGTTGTGCCAATGGTTTGCATCATTGCTTCGCTTTGCGCGCAATGACACGAGTCCTACTTCACCGCCCCCAGGGCGAGGCCGCGCATCAAATAGCGCTGCAACCAGGTGAACAGGATCGCGATCGGGATGGTCGCCGCCAGGGCGGCGGCCATCACATAGTTCCATTCCACCGTGTAGCGCCCGGCCACCAGATTCACCACCTGCAAAGGCAGCGTATAGGCCTCCTGCTTGCGCAGCATGGTGAGGGCGATGACATATTCGTTCCAGGCATTGATGAAGGTGAAGATCGCCGTCACCGCCATGGCGGGCAGCGCCAGCGGCAGGAACACCTTGACCAACGTGGCGAAGGGGCTGGCGCCCTCGATCCAGGCCGCCTCCTCCAGATCCTTGGGAATGGTGGAGAAATAGCTCTGCAGCATCCACACCGCGAAGGCGAGGTTGAAGGCGATGTAGATGAAGGTGACGCCGCTCAGGCTGTCGATCAGTTGGATTTGAAGGCCCAGTTTGGTGCTGAGATACGCACTGAGTTCCACCAGCAGGCGGAACAGGCCGAAGACCAGCACGATCGGCGAGAGCATCTGCGAGACCAGCAGGAACTGCCGGAAGGCACCGCGCGCGGCGAAGCGGTAGCGGCTGAGCGCATAGGCGGCGGGGATGGCGACCAGCACCGTCAGCACGGTGGTGACCAGCGACACGATCAGCGAATTGGCGAGCGCCGGCCCAAAAGCCGTCTCGGTATACATGGTGACGAAATTGCCCCAGACCGGCCGGCTCGGCCACCAGGAGGAAGACAGCATCTCCTCCGTCGGCTTGAGCGCCGTCACCAGCATCACCGCGAAGGGAAACAGCGTGAGGACGATCAGCGGCGCCAGCAGGACCCAGTAGAGCACGGAGCGCTTGAGCTTGCTCATGCCTGTTCCTCCTCGCGCATGGCCAGCCGCACATAGATGACGGCGAAGACCAGCAGCAGCGCGAACATGATGATCGACACCGCCGCCGCCTCACCGAACTTACCCAGGCGGAAGGCGAGCTTGTAGAGATAGGTCACCAGGATGTCGGTGGAATTGGCCGGGCCGCCCTGCGTGGTCACCCAGATGATCGGGAAGGAATTGAACACGTTGATGGTGTTCATCACCAAGGCGATGTTGATGAAGGGCTTCAGCAGGGGCAGCGTGATGTGGGTGAATTGCTGCCAGCGGCTCGCGCCCTCCACCGCACCGGCATCGTAGAGATCGTCGGGCACCGAGGAAAGGCCGCCCAGGAAGATCGTCACCGTGAAGGGAATCGAGACCAGGATGCCGATCAGGATCTGCATCGGAAAGGCGGTGGTCGCGTCCGCCAGCCATTCGATATTGCTGCTGATCAGGCCCAGGCCCCGCAGCCCGGAATTGAGCATGCCGCTCTCGCCGTTGAGCGCCCAGCGCCAGACCACCGCCGTCATAGCGAGCGACACCGCCCAGGGCAGCATGATGATGACGCGGGCAAGGCTCCGCCCGTAGAAATCGTCGTTGAGGATGAGGGCGATCGGCACCGAGACGATCAGCGTGCCGGCCACCACGCCCACCGTCCAGACCAGGGTGCGCCACAGCGCGGCGATGAAATCGGGATCGGCGAACAGGGCCTGGAAGTTGGCGAGGCCGGCAAACTCCCGAAGCTGGCCGAAACGGTTGACGTCATGCAGCGAGATCTGGCCGATCTGATAGAGCGGCCAGAAGATGATGAAGGCCGCCATCAGGAAGCTGGGCAGGATCAGAAGATAGGGTGTCGCACGCCCCATGCGGTGGGTGTCTCCTCGGCGCGAAGGGAATGGCTGATTGCTCTTTTACAGCACGGACTGTACTGCCCCTCACCCTTACCCTCTCCCCGTAAGAACAGGGAGAGGGGGAGTTTGGTGTCGCGCTCTGGCCAGCAAACGTGGCATTTTGCATAAAAGCGCAACGCTCGGCGCCCCTCGCCCCGTTCTTACGGGGAGAGGGTAAGGGTGAGGGGCAGCGTATCGCTTACCTATGGAGCAGCGATCATTCGCCACCGCCCCCCGTCATCCCGTTACTTCTTCTCTAGAATGCCGTTGACCTTGGCAGCCGCTTCCTTGAGCGTCGGCTCGATCTCGCCCTTGCCCAGATAGATGGTCTGGATCGCATTGGAGGTGGTCTGGGCGATGTCTTCCCAGCCCGGGATCACCGGCGCGAAGATGGCGCCGGGCAGGAGGGAAGCGAACACCTTCTTGTCCGGATCCTCGGCGAAATAGGGATCCTGGGCCTCCTTGGCATTCACCGGCAGGAAGCCTTCGTTCTTGTCGAAGGCGGTGCGCTGCTCGGTGGTGAACAGGAAGGCGAGGAATTTGAAGGCCTCGTCCTTCACCTTGGAATTCTCGAACAGCACGATCGAATCGGTCACGCCATAGGTGAAGGGTTTGCCGTCAGGCCCGAGCGGAATCGGCGCCACGCCATATTTCAGGTTGGGCGCTTCCTTCTTGATCTGGCCGGAGAGGAAGGGCGCGGTGATCACGGTCGCGACCTTGCCTTGCTTGAACAGGTTCTGCACGTCCTCGCGAGCATAGGAGGTCACGCCCGGCTCGGTAAAGCCACCATCGATGAAGCCCTTGTAGAGCTTGGCCGCATCAACAGCCGCCTGGCTGTCGAGGCCGGACTTGCCGTCCTTGACGATCGCCCCGCCATTGGCCCACAGCCCGTAGTAGAAATAGACGTCCGTCTCGATTTCCTTGCCCTGCAGGCCGAAGGGGGCCACGTCCGGCGAGGACGCCTTGATCTTGGCGGCGGCGGCCTGGAAATCAGCCCAGGTCTTGGGGAACTCGGTCACGCCGGCTTTGGTGAACACGTCCTTGTTGTAGTACATGGCGCGGGCGGAAGCGGCGATCGGCAGGCCGTAGGTCTTGCCGTCCATCACCGAGGGCGACAGGAAGGTCTCGATGAAGCTGCCCTTGAATTCGGGCGTGATGTAGCTGTCGAGCGGAGCGACCACGCCCTGCGAGACATAATCGAGCAGCCAGCGCGTGCCGATGATCGAGAGGTCGGCATTGGTGCCGGCCGAGATGTCGGTGGTCAGCTTCTGCTGGAGATTGTCCCACGGCACCACTTCGATCTCGATCTTGGTGTCGGGATTGGCTTTCTGGAACGCCTCCGCGGCTTCCTTGAAATAAGGGCCGGTGTCCTTCGAATATTCGGCGATGGTCACGCGCACCGTGCCAGCCTGCGCCACCGAAGCGCAAGCCAGGAGACTGGCGCCTGCGAGCAGCATCGCCATCCGTCCGATCATTGTCATGAAACGTCCCCGTCCTTGTCATTGCTGCGGTCGTTGCCGCGCCCCCGCGCGCCTCGCCGCTAGAGGGCGCTAATGTTCCCCGTAATCGAAAACCGCGCAAGCAGATTTGACCAACCGGCCTATGGCCGGCGCGGTTTTGTCAGTCCTATCGCATTACCCCCAATCTTCGCCGGCGGGAGGCGCCATGCGGCTTTGCCTTCGCGCCAGCGCCATGCATAGATGGCGCCCGCTTTCCTTCGCAAAGAACCATCCGTTCCCACGAGTCTTCCGATGTCCGATCCTGCCAACCTCCCCGATCCCTTCGGCCTTTCGGGACGCCACGTCCTGGTCACCGGCGCCGGCGGCGGCATCGGGCGGGCGATGATCGACGCCTTCCTGCGGGCCGGCGCCAGGGTCTCGGGCGCCGACCGGGATGCGGCCCTGCTGGAAAGCCTGCCCCTGCAGCACCGGCTCGTCTTCGATCTCACCGACGCCAAGGCCTGCGCCGATGCCGTTGCCCAACTGGTGGCCCAGGGCAACACGCCCGACATCCTGGTCAACAATGCCGGCTTCACCCGCGCCGAGACGCTGGCTGACGTGGACGACGCGGTCTGGGACAGCGAGCTTGCCATCAACCTCACCGGCGCCTTCCATGTCACCCGGCCCGTGATGGCAGCGATGGCGGCGCGCGGCGGCGGTTCGGTCGTCTTCGTCGCCTCGGTCAACGGGCTCGGCCATTACGGCAACCCGGCTTATTCGGCCGCCAAGGCTGGGCTGATCGCCTATGCCAAGTCGATCGCGGTGGAGGCTGGCCGCGACGGCATCCGCGCCAATGTCGTCTGCCCCGGCTCGGTGCGTACGCCGGCCTGGGACCATCGCCTTGCCAAGGATCCGACGATCCTCGAAGATGTCGTCTCCCACTACCCGCTCGGCCGGATGGTGCGCCCCGAGGACGTCGCCAATGCCGCCGTCTTCCTGGCCTCCCCGCTCGCCGCCGGCGTGACGGGGGCGGTCCTGCCGGTCGATGGCGGCCTGACCGCCGGCAATCTGCGCTTCGTGCGCGACATCATCGAAAGGAGGTCGTGACATGGCGGGCCTGCAGGTCAAGGCGCTGCAAAAGCGATATGGCTCGGCCGTGATCCTCAAGGGCATCGACCTCGATGTCCACGACGGCGAATTCGTGGTGCTGGTCGGCCCCTCCGGCTGCGGCAAGTCCACGCTGCTGCGCATGATCGCCGGCCTCGACGAGATCTCGGACGGCGAATTGTGGATCGGCTCCAAACTCGCCAACAAGCTGTCGCCGCAGCAGCGCAACATCTCCATGGTGTTCCAGAGCTACGCTTTGTTCCCGCACATGACCACGCGCGCCAATATCGGCTTCGGCCCGCGCATGCGCGGCGAGAGCACCCAGTCGATCGAGCCGCGCGTGAAAAAGGCAGCGAGCGTGCTCAACCTGCACGACTATCTCGACCGCTATCCCCGCCAGCTCTCCGGCGGCCAGCGCCAGCGCGTCGCCATGGGCCGTACCATCGTGCGCCAGCCCGAGCTCTTCCTGTTCGACGAACCGCTCTCCAATCTCGACGCCAAGCTGCGCGTGCAGATGCGTACCGAGATCAAGGCGCTGCATCAGGACCTGAAGACCACCATCGTCTACGTCACGCATGACCAGATCGAGGCCATGACCATGGCCGATCGCATCGTGGTGATGAATGCCGGCCATATCGAGCAGGTCGGCACGCCGCTCGAGCTCTATGACCGGCCGGCCAACCGCTTCGTGGCGAGCTTCCTCGGCTCGCCCTCGATGGGCTTCATTCCCGGCACGGTCGAGAAGGGCGATGGCGCGCCGCGTCTGCGCACCAGGAACGGCCTCTTGCTGCCGATGGGCGACAGCACCGCCGCTTCCGGGCAGGCGGTCGAGATCGGCATCCGCCCCGAGCATTTCATCGTCGGCGATGCGCAGACCGGCTTTCCCTTCGTGGTCGGCGTGGTCGAGCCCACCGGCGCGGAGACCCATCTGTTCGGCACCATCGACGGTACCGAGATGCGCGCGGTGTTCCGCGAACGCCTGTCGCCTCAGCCCGGCGAGACGCTCTACCTTGATGTCAACAGGGCCAATGTCCACGTCTTCGACCCGCAGAGCGGTGCGAGGCTGTAGCTGGAATCCATGCCCTTCGACACCAATCCCTTCCCCGACGATCCCGAACGCCACGCCCTGTGGGAGATGCTGGTCCGCCGCGACATCGACGCCTATCTCGAGGCGGACTGGCCGGCGGTGGAAGACGATTTCCTCGCCGAGACCTTCTTCGGCCTCAGCGGCCTCAAATCCGCCAATCCGGACGAATGGCGCATGATCTTCCCGCGCCTCGACGATTACCGCGACCGCTGGCTGAGCCAGGCCCGGCTCTCGGCGGCCACCGCCTATGCCGAGCCTCGCCGCGAGGTGCTCTATCGCATCACCACGCTTCGGGACATCGACATCAATGGCGAGCGGGCGGTGGCGCACAAGAAGTTCGACGGCACCATCGCCAAGGCCGACGGCAGCAGCGATACCATCAACTGGCAGACCCTCTATCTGTGCAACCGGGTCGACGGACGCTGGAAGATCGCCGGCTTCGTCGGTTACTTGCCCAATCCGATGGGGATCGCAAGCTGAGCGCTGCCAGCCGATATCCGGCAACTCGGCAACTGCCAATCATGGTTGCTGGGTGTAGCTTCTCGGGAATCGCAGGCGTCCCTGCTCATAGGCGCTAACTTTGCCGATGAGGTGCGGGCCCTTTACCGTCCCCTGGAGGGGGAGGGTCGACACGCAGTGTCGGGGTGGGGTGGCTCCCTCGCGGAGATTACGCTCATTTTGACAAAACCTGCTTAATTTCACCCCACCCCGGCCTTACAGGCCGCCCCTCCCCCTCCAGGGGAGGGTAAGAAATCGGCGCGTTCTCAACTTAAGTTAGCGCCTATGGGCAGGGATGCCTGCGGTCTCAGAAAAAGGCAGTGCCAAGTAGATTGGCACGAGCAGGATCTCGCGGCACGGGAGGTGCACTCTGCGCCTCCCGCGCAGCGTCCCTACAACTCGCCCTTCTTCAGGCTGGCGGCAATGAAATCGGCCTGCCGGATGGCGAGCGCCACGATGGTCAGTGTGGGATTCTCGGCGCCGCCGCTGGTGAATTGGCTGCCATCCGAGACGAACAGGTTCTTGATGTCGTGCGTCTGGCCATGCTTGTTGACCACGCCGTCGGAGGCCTTGGCACTCATGCGGTTGGTGCCGAGATTGTGGGTTGAAGGATAGGGCGGCGTCGGGAAGGTCCTGACGGCACCGACCGCCTCATAGATTGCCTGTCCCTGCCGATAGGCATGGTTGCGCATGGCAGTATCGTTCTCGTGGTCGTCGAAATGCACATTGGCGACCGGCATGCCCGCCTTGTCCTTGACGGAGGAATGCAGGGTGATGCGGTTGGCCTCGCTCGGCATGTCCTCGCCGACGATCCACATGCCGGCCATGTGGTCGTAGCTGTCGAGCGCCGAGGTGAAGGAACGCCCCCAGGCGCCGGGATCGAGAAACGCCGCCATGAAGGGCAGCCCGAGCGAGAGCGTCTCCAACTCATAGCCGCCGGCAAAGCCACGCTTGGGATCGTGGCGCGCCTCGTCCCTGACGATGCCGGCCATGGTGGTACCGCGATACATGTGCACCGGCTTTTCGAAAATGCCGTAGACCGAGCCGGTGGTGTGGCGCATGTAGTTGCGGCCGACCTGGCCCGAGCTGTTGGCGAGGCCGTCCGGGAACAGGTTCGAAGCCGAGTTGAGCAGCAAGCGCGGGCTCTCGATGGAATTGCCGGCAACCGCGACGACACGCGCCTTCTGGCGCTGGGTCTTGCCGTCCTTGTCGAGATAGACCACGCTGGTGACCTTGCCCTTCGCATCATGCTCGATCTTGACGGCCTGGCTGTTCGGCCGGACCTCGAGATTGCCGGTCTCCTCGCCCTTGGGGATCTCGGCGTAGAGGGTCGACCATTTCGCGCCGGATTTGCAGCCCTGGAAGCAGAAGCCGATCTGCTGGCAGGAGCCGCGCCCGTCGCGCGGCTGGCTGTTGATCGCCATGCGGCCGGTATGCACTTCCTTGTAGCCGAGCTTCTTGGCGCCGGCCTCCAGCACCTTGTAGTTGTTGTTGCCGGGCAGGCCGGGAATGTTGTTGGTGCGCGTCACCCCCATCTTGTCCTCGGCCTTGGCGTAATAAGGCTCGAGTTCGGCCAGGGTGATCGGCCAGTCCAGGAGATTGGCGCCCGGCAGGCTGCCATAGGTGGAGCGGATCTTGAACTCGTGCTCCTGGAAGCGCAGCGAGGCACCGGCCCAATGCACGCTGGAGCCGCCGACCGCCTTGACGATCCAGGCCGGCAGATTGGGGAAGTCCTTGTGCACGCGCCAGCTTCCGGAGGTGGTGCGCATGTCCTTCCAGGCAAGCTGGCCGAAGCTCTCCCACTCGTCGTTGACGAAATCCTCGATCTCGTAGCGGCCGCCCGCTTCGAGGATCACGACCTTCACGCCCTTGAGGGCCAGTTCGGTGCCCAGCGTGCCGCCGCCAGCGCCGGAGCCGACGATCACCACGACGGAATCGTCGTTCAGATCAAAAGGAGCTGCCATGGTTCCGTCTCCTCCAAGGCGTCCTGCGCAAAGACGGTCTCGTCTCAGGTCGCAAGGACGCGTCGAACCAAAGAATGAGAGAAAAAATGCGTTCTGGTTGAAACGCGCTTTGCTCAGGGAATGGGTGCCGCCGGCGGAAAACCCGTCCGGAGGAAATGAGGGCTGGAAATCGGTCTCTACCGGCCGGGATCAGAGCCACTCGATGTCGGAAAAGCCGCGGTTGATATAGCCGCCCTTGTCGGCGGAGGAGCCCTCATAGCCAAAGAGGGGCCAGACCTCCTTCTGGTTGTAGAGACTGACCACCAGGCCCGAGCGCACCGCGCCGAAGAAGGGCGAGGCCTCGACCTTGCGCAGGATCGCCAGCCTCTCCTCTTCCCAGCCGAGGTCGGCATAGCGCTTGCCGCCCGCCGCCGCGGCCAGCCCGTCCAGCGTGGTCACGCCATCCTCGAACAGGGCCTTGCTGGCCGCATCCTTGCCGGCCTTGGCATCGAAATCCTTGACGGCGATGGCGTAATAGCGATCGGGCAGCCGATCGTGGGGATAGATGTCGCGTGACATCCGGATCAGCGTTTCCAGCGTCTCCGGCTTCAGCGCGGTAGCGTCCAGCGCCCAGGCCTCCCGCGGGCAGTAAAGCGCCCCGCCGGCGACCACCAGCGCAACGCCGGTCGCAGCCGAGACGATAAAACCGCGACGGGACAGTTCACCTGCCTGCCTGGCTTTCTTCATGTTGTCCTCCCTGCTTGTTGCGCCGGGGCTGCCATCGGCGCCCCGGTCTGCCGTTCTTGTCATGCCGGGCGGCCGCGCGCAGGCGGCCGGCGGGCTATTTGTAGCGCCCGCCCCGCTGCAGGACCTCGATCTTGTAGCCATCCGGATCCTGGATGAAGAAGAAGCGCGCGGCCCCCGAACCATCCGGGAAGGAGAGGCTCTTCAG
Source organism: Labrys sp. (in: a-proteobacteria) (assembly GCF_047605565.1). Taxonomy (NCBI): domain Bacteria; kingdom Pseudomonadati; phylum Pseudomonadota; class Alphaproteobacteria; order Hyphomicrobiales; family Xanthobacteraceae; genus Labrys; species Labrys sp. (in: a-proteobacteria). The sequence continues at coordinate 36,755 of NZ_JASGFM010000041.1, read as the reverse complement.
ATCGCCGGGCGCGAGGCCGAGGGCCGAGACCTTTGCATGAACAGCCTCGAGGTCCGGCACGGAGATCGCCAGGTGGCCATAGCCATCCCCGAGCTGATAGGGCTCGGTACGGCCCTTGTTGACCGTCAGTTCCAGCTCGAAGCCGGTCTCGTCGCTGAGATAGATCAGGGTGAAGCTCTCGAAGGCGAAGCGGCCGGCGATATCAAGCCCAAAGGCCTTCCGGTAGAAATCGACCGAACGCTCCTCGTCGAGAACGCGGATCATGCTGTGAATCATGCCCATGGCAACTGGCCTCTATTTTTGAACGCTGAGTGACTTGAGATAGGCGATGATCCGCGCCCGTTTGGCGGGATCGGCCTGGCGATAGGGCATGGTCGAACCCGGCCGGAAGGCCTGGGCATTGGTGATCCACTTCTCGAGATTGTCGGCATCCCAGGTGAAGCCGGCATTGGCGAGGGCAGCCGAATATTTGTAGCCCGGATAGGTTCCTGCCTTGCGGCCGACGAGACCGGCCAGGTTCGGCCCCTGGCGCGGGCCTGCCGCGGGATCGACGACATGGCAGGTGCCACAGCTGGTGACGAACTGCTTCTGGGCGGCTACGAGATCATCGTCCGCCTGGGCGGTGGAGATGCTGAACAGCAACGCTCCCGCCACGACGGCAAGCGCCTTGCCCATCCCTCCCTGCGTCCCACCCATCATGACCGCCTGCTTCGTTTGCGACTATGGCCAGGAGGTTAGGTGCCGGCTTCAGGCACCGGGTAGTAATATTGCATTACACGTCGAGAATTCGGAAAATAGGCCGGGTTTCAGCCGAGGCAGCTAGGAAGCTGGCGGAACCGAGAGCAATGGCTGCCGGCCTTGGATTCGTTCGAGAATAAGCGCTTGTTCTCGAATGCCTATTCCGCGGCGACGAGGTCGAAGGCGGCAGGCCGGCGCGAGGTGGCCGGCCGCAGTTCGGCGACGTATTTCAGGCAGCAGCAGCGCAGGAGCGAGGTGAAGTTGCGGACGTCGCCGTGCAGGTCCAGCACCTCGTCATGCAGGCGGGTGACGAAACGGCCGAGCGACATGCCCTGGTCGACGGCAAGCTGCTCCAGAATGTCCCAATAGACGGCTTCGAGGCGAATCGAGGTGGCATGACCGCCGATACGCACCGAACGCGTATGCGTCTCATAGGTCTCCGGCGGCTGGGAGGCGAACAGATGGCACATGGCTTTCCCCCGATCGGCGCGTCCCTGCGCTTCCTGCCGGTTGCGGCACGTCGCGAAACGCTTTGCTTTCTTTGACTCTTTCCAAAGAGAGCGGCTCTGTCAATCGGCGAACTTCACACCAAGGCGTTACCGGTACCGGGGTGCTATTTCGCACCCGCCCGCCGGACCCTGAGCTCGTTGCCGGCCCTGGCATCGAGGCCGATCATGTCGAGGATGGCGATAAAGGCGATCAGTCCGATCACCGCAAAGGCGATCTGGAAATCGACCAGCGGCAGCGAGCCATTCGTACCCGGAAACCACAGCTCCGCCAGCCTTAGCGCCGCTGCGGCCACGCCGACACCGAGGCCCATCGACATCTGCTGGGCGACGTTGAACAGAGTGTTCGCCCCGCTCATCCGCGCTTCCGGCACCTCGGCGAAGGCGATGGTGTTGAGCGCGGTGAATTGCATCGAGCGCGTCAGGCCGCTGGCGAACAGCAAGGCGCAGATCAGCGGGAAGGGCGTCGCCGGCGTCAGCAGCGCATAGGAAGAGATCAGCACGGCGTTGAGGAGGCCATTGCCGAGCAGCACCTGGCGGAAGGTAAAGCGCCGCAGCACCGGCGTGGTGAAGGGCTTCATCACGATATTGCCGGCGAACACCCACAACACCAGCAGGCCGGCCTGATAGGCGTCGAGCCCGAAGGCGAGCTGGAACATCAGCGGCGCCAGGAAGGGCACGGCGCCGATGGCGACGCGGAATATCGAGCCGCCCCAGATGGTGATGGAGAAGCTGCGGATGCGCAGGGCCCAGGGATCGACCAAGGGATGCGCGGCGCGCCGCGCATGGAGAACCGCCGCCAACGTGACCATGGCGCTCGCCGCCAGCCAGATCGCCGCCAGCGCCATGGAGCCATCCTGCCGCGAGATCAGGTCCAGGCCATACATCAGGCCGAAGCAGGCGGCGCCGATCAGGACGAAGCCAGTCCAGTCGAACGGCTTGGCGCCATCCGGCTTGCCGGCGGGAATCAGCTTCATGGTGAGGATGAAGCCGACGATACCGAGCGGCACGTTGAGGAAGAAGATCCAGTGCCAGGTCGCATAGGTGGCGAGGAAGCCGCCGATCGGCGGGCCGAGCACCGGGGCCGCCAGGCCGGGCCAGGTGATGGTGGCGATCGCCCGCATCAAATCCTGCTTGGCCGTGTTGCGCAGCACGATCAGCCGGCCGACCGGCACCATCAAGGCGCCGCCGACGCCCTGCAGGATGCGCGCCGCCGTGAAGACCGGCAGGCTGGTGCTGAGGCCGCACAGGATGGAAGCGAGCGTGAAGATCACGATCGCCCAGCCGAACACCGCGCGCGGGCCGTATTTGTCGGCGACCCAGCCGCTGGCCGGGATCAGCACGGCCAAAGTGAGCAGATAGGCGGAGATGCCGATATTGAGGTCGATCGGCTGCACGCCGAAGGAATCGGCCATCTGCGGCAGGGCGCTGACCACCACCGTGCCGTCCAGCATCTCCATGAAATAGGCGCCGGCGACGAGGAAGGCCAGGATGGAACTACTCGCCGGCTTGGATGTCATGAAGGTCGGTTCCGAAGACGAAGGCGGCTGGTATTATCCGCCGCGCCATTGGTCGGACCATAGAAAAAGAAGACGGAGCTGGAAAGAGAAAGCTTGAGGGCGAACTTAAAGGGAAACGATCATTTCCAAATTCACCCTCGCCCATAGGCCCTGACGAAAAAGGCCACCGTCATGCCGACCGCAATCGCCAGCGTGGCAAAGCGTACGGCGCCGGATGGCAGCCGCCGGCCGGCCTGGGCGCCGAGATAGCCACCGGCGAGCGCCCCGCCTCCCACGATCAGTGTCTGCGGCCAATGCACGGCACCGGCCAGCGCAAAGCAGAGCACAGCGGCGGTGTTGGCCGCCGTCACCATCAGCGTGCGTGACGGGTTCAGCGCCTTGAAATCGGCACCATCGAGCAGGCTCCAGGCCGCGATCATCATCAGCCCCACGGCGCCGCCGAAATAGCCGCCATAAAGGCCGAGCAGGACCTGGATCGCCAGCACCACGGCAGGCCCGGCCGCCAGGCGCGCCCGCAGTGCGGCGCCGAGCCGCGGCCCGGCTGCCAGCATGAGGGTGGCAACCAGCAGCAGCCAGGGCAGCAGCTGGTCGAACATGGTCGTCGGCGTCCACAGCAGGAGGAGTGCGCCCGCAAGGCCGCCCGCCAGCGTGACGGCGAGCATCCAACCGGCCGGCGCGCCGCAGATCGGATCGAAGCCGCTGCGATAGACATAGGCACTGGCCGCGCCGCCGGGATAAAGCGCCACCGTGCTCGAAGCATTCGCCGCAACCGAAGGCACACCGGCGGCAATCAGGGCCGGCAGCGTCACGAAGGAGCCGCCGCCCGCCATGGCGTTCATCGCACCAGCAAGCAGACCGGCACCGGCAAGCAGGAAAAGATCGGACATACGGGCTTCCTGACATTCGGCAACCCGGTTGACAATCGGGAAGATCCGATCCTTTCCTTCGGATAAAACGAAGGAAGAGCCCATGCGTTTCGATCTCACCGATTTGCGCCTATTCGACGCCGTGGTGCGGGCGGGCAGCATTTCCGGCGGGGCCGAGCGCATGCATATGGCGCTTGCCTCCGCCAGCGCCCGGGTGAGCGGCATGGAGGCCGCGCTCGGTACTGCTCTGTTCAACCGCAGCCGCCGCGGCGTCGAGCCGACGGCGGCCGGGCTGGCACTGCTGCACCACGCCCGCGCCATCACCGCGCAGGTCGAGCAGATGCGGGGCGAATTGCTGTCCTTCTCCTCCGGCCTCAAGGGCGAGATCCGCATGCTCTCCAACACCGCGGGGCTGGTCGAGCTGGTGCCGGCGGCCTTGCGCGTCTTCCTGGCCAGCCACCCCGGCGTCGACATCGACATCGAGGAAAGGACCAGCGCCGAAATCGTCGAGGCTGTCAGCGCCGGCACGGCCGAATTCGGCGTGATCGCCGCCACCGCCGATCTGGCGGAACTGGAAACCCGCACGCTCGGCGTCGATCGCCTGGTGGCCGTAACGGCGAGGAGCAGCGCCCTCGCGGCCCGGCCGGAGATCGGTTTTTCGGAACTGATCGGCGAACCCTTCGTCGGCCTGGCCGGCGGCGCCCTCACCGACCATCTCGCCCGCCAGGCCGCGCGCCTCGGACGGCGCATCGCCTATCGCGTCAGGCTGCGCAGCTTCGATGCCGTCGCCCGCCTGGTCGAGGCCGGCATCGGCGTCGGCGTATTGCCGCAGGCTGCCGTCGAGCGCTATGGCAGCCCGCATTTGGTCGCGCTGCGCCTGAGCGACGGCTGGGCCGACCGGCACCTGGTCGTTTGCGCCAAATCCCTCGCCGGCCTGTCGATGCACAGCCGCCTGCTCATCGACGAACTCCAGCGGCAGGGGATGGCGACGCACGGGCCTGGCGACGAGACAAAATATACCGGATATCTGCCCCACAATCCCTGACAGGCCCGGCTTCCCCAAGCGTGGCGTCAGGCAAACACCATCTCGACCGAGCCGAGGTCGCCGAAATCGGCGGCGAAAGCCTGGCCGACGACCGCCTGCAGGATCAGCGGCCCGCCCCCGATGGCGATGAGGTTGCCCGGCGGCACCTGCCGGCCACGACGCGCAAGGTAGAGTGAAAGGCTGGCAATCGCCTGCCTGACCTCGCGCATCACCTGCTCGCCCCGGCTGCGGCCGACCACCGCCCCATTCATACTGGCGACGACCTCCAGGCCTCCGAGATCGGCCAGTTGGCGGTCGAACACGGGCCTGCCCTTGGCGGAGGCCACGTGCAGGCCGAAATCGGCCGTGGCCGTCCAGGAGTTGAGCGGCACGGCCCCCCTCACCCGGCGGCCGAGGATCGTGATCATCGGCACGCAACCAATGATGGCTTCCTCGATCAGCGAGGGCGTGACCGGGCGGTGCGGATCGGGATAGGAATCTCCCAGCAGCAGGCCGAGACTCCATTCCGCCCCCAGCACGCCCGGCGGCAGGCGGAAAGGACTATGGCTGGACATCATGCTTGCACCGGGCAGCGGCCCGAATACAGGACCGTCGCATTGCAGGATGCGCCGGGTGGCCGGGATCGTCGCCGTCGCGTAGTAGCCGACGCTATTGTCGTCCAGGGCAGCGAATGCAGCATCCTGGACGTCTTCCGCCATCTGTTCCGATGAAATCAGGTGAAGCGGAAGATCGCCGATGGTGCCGCCAGAGCGATTGAAAGCCAGCGCCTCACCGAGTTCGGCAATCGACGCCTTCATTCTCATCCTCGATCGGTTCGAAGCCCAGCCCAGCGCGCCACTATACCGTCGCCCGATGCAGGCCTTCAAATCAGGAGATCGTCCTATTTCGGCTGGGGAGCATAAGGGACGTATAAAGGAAATGGCTGCCGGCAAGACGACCGGCGTCTCCAGCGCCCAGCGCCTTTTTCAGCGCGAAACGCCTGTCCGGCCCCGGCTCTGCTTCATGCCTGTGGGCGAAGAGTTCAACCCGTCGCGATCGTTCACGCCGTGCCACCCGCCAGGGCCCGATCACGCCCAGCGGCATATGCCATTGCGTAAACTTAATGTGAGGCGGCACGGCGAATGAAAAACAACCGCGACTGGGGGAAAGAGGCAGGCTTTACCGGGTATTTCAGGCATTCCGGCCTCGCCTGAAGCGCGAAGCGGGATGGTGGAGCTGATGAGATTCGAACTCACGACCTCTGCAGTGCGATTGCAGCGCTCTCCCAACTGAGCTACAGCCCCGGCTGCCCGGAAGCGTCGCCATTTAGTGTTCGTGCCTCCCTCCTGTCAAGCGGACTTGGCATATATCCAGGTCCGCTGGCTGAAGATGGCCGAGCCTCAATGGCGCAGTGCCCTTCCCGGGACCGTGGGTGTCCCCGTCCGCGGTTCCAGGAAGGGTGGAAACCGAGCGGAATTTGGAAATCCTTAACCGAATTCTGAGTCTTGGCGAGGCATGGTGGCCCGGAACGGGCTGGGTGCCGATCAAGTTTGGTTTTGCCGTATCGATGGATGTGTTCTCTAGGATTCTCAGTCTGGCGATTGCCTGGGCCTTCGAAATGGTCTTCGGCTATCCGCGCTGGCTCTATGCGCGGATCGGCCATCCCGTTACCTGGATGGGCGCCCTCATCGGCTGGCTCGACCGGCGCCTGAATTTCGCGGAGGATGCCCCCTCCACCCGCCGGGGCGCCGGCATCGTCACCACCGGCGTCCTCGTGCTGGTTGCCGGGGTCGGCGGCTATGTCGTCGAGCGGCTCTGCCTTTCCCTCACCTATGGCTTCATTCCGCTCGGTCTGATCGCTTCTTCGCTGATCGCTTCGAAGAGCCTGGGCGATCATGTCGAGGACGTCGCGCATGGGCTGGAAGTCGGCGGCCTCGCCGGCGGCCGCAAGGCGGTCTCGATGATCGTCGGGCGCAATCCCGAAACCCTGGACGAGCCCGGTGTCTGCCGCGCCGCGATCGAGAGCCTGGCCGAGAACTTCTCCGACGGCGTGGTGGCGCCGGTGTTCTGGTATGCCCTGTTCGGCCTGCCCGGCATTGCCGTCTACAAGATCATCAACACGGCCGATTCGATGATCGGCCACCGCACCCCGCGCCACGAGGCCTTCGGCTGGGCCGCGGCGCGCCTCGACGACTGGCTGAACCTCATCCCCGCCCGTCTGACGGCCCTGGTCATCAGCGCCGCCGCCTTCATCAGCCATCGCCGCGGGCGGGCCGCCCTCGCCGCCGTCAGGCGCGATGCCGGCAAGCACCGTTCCCCCAATGCCGGCTGGCCCGAGGCGGCCATGGCCGGCGCGCTCGACCTGCGCCTCGCCGGTCCACGCATCTATGGCGAGACCCTGGTCGAGGACGCCTATATGGGCAATGGCCGGGCTGATGCCGGCGCGGCCGATATCCGCCGCGCCCTAGACCTCTACCATATGGCCTGCGTGATCCTGTCGGCCGTGATCGGGCTGCTGACCTTCTACCTGATCTACAAGCAATATCAGTGAGGGAATTCGGGGTGCACGGGCATCCGGAAGCTCCTCCGCCCTACAGCCCGATGATCCGCCCGATCGCCGCCATGTCGAGATGGCGGGCGAGATGGGCTGCAAAGGTGTCCAGCGTCTCCTCCACCACGGCGTCATAGGCCAGGTTGCTGCCCTGTCCGCCGAGACGAGCGAGCCAGGCCGCACGCTGGCGGTCGTCGCCGAACAGGCCATGCACATAGCAGCCGGCTATGCGGCCGTCGGCCGAACTCGCTCCATCGAGACTGCCGTCATCGAAACGCAGCAACGGGCGAGCGAGCGCGGGCCCCTCGGTGACGCCGACATGCATCTCATAGCCGGAGAAGGGCTCCTCGTCCGCGCAGCTCTGCCCGCTCGCCGCCACCAGCCGCTTGTCGCCGCCGAGGCGGGTGACGACATCGAGCAGGCCGAGGCCCTCGACCTCGCCCGGCGGCCCCTCGATGCCGTCGGGATCGGCGATAACAGTGCCGAGCATCTGATAGCCGCCGCACAGGCCGAGGACATGGCCGCCGCGCCGGACATGGGCCGCTATGTCGATGTCCCAGCCCTCGGTGCGCAGGAAGGCGAGGTCGGCGATGGTCGCCTTCGAGCCGGGCAGGATGACGAGATCGGCCACCGGCAGGGGACGGCCGGGCTTCACCATCACGAGATCGACCTCGGCCTCCTGGGCCAGCGGATCGAGATCGTCGAAATTGGAGATGCGCGGCATCATCGGCACCGCGATGGTGAGCTTGGCACCGGCACGGCGCGAACCATAGGAGCCGAGCGCCAGCGCATCCTCCGCCGGCAGCCGCCCGGCCTGCGGAAAATGCGGCACCAGGCCGAGAGCCGGCCAGCCCGAGCGCTCGGCGATGAAGGCCATGCCGTCGGCGAACAGGCTGGCATCGCCGCGCATCTTGTTGACGATGAAGCCCTTGATCAAGGCGGCGTCCTCAGGGTCGATGGCTGCCTTGGTGCCGAGGATCTGCGCGATCACGCCGCCGCGGTCGATGTCGCCGGCCAGCAGCACGGGGGCGTCCACCGCACGGGCAAAGCCCATATTGGCGATATCGCCGGCGCGCAGATTGACCTCCGAGGCCGAGCCGGCCCCCTCGACGAGCACGAGATCGGCTTCGGCTCTGAGACGCTCGAAACTGTCGAGCACGTCGGCCATCAGTGCGGGCTTGAGCGCCTGGTAGTCTCGTGCCCTAGCCGAGCCGCGCATGCGGCCCTGCACGATGATCTGGGCCCCGATCTCCGATTGCGGCTTCAAGAGCACCGGGTTCATGTGCACGCTGAGCGCAACCCGCGCCGCCCGGGCCTGCAGCGCCTGTGCCCGGCCGATCTCGCCGCCATCCTCGGTAACCGCAGCATTGTTCGACATGTTCTGCGGCTTGAAGGGGCGTACTCTCAAGCCCTGGTGGGCGAAATGGCGGCACAGCCCCGCCACCAGCAGCGACTTGCCGACATCCGAGCCCGTGCCCTGGATCATGAGGATTTTGGCGGTCATCGATGTCACGAGCTCCTGCGCAGCCGTCCCAGGGGAATGAAGTCCGGCGACGTCGGCGTGCAGGGCCTGCATTCCCAATCGCCATACCAGGCTTCCACCTCGAGGCCCACTTCCTTCAGCGCCTGTTCCAGCTCGGACCGCGGGGCAAAGGCGATGCGCGAATGGGACGAGAGCACCCGCCCATCGCCAAGGACGCGATAATGGGTGCCATAGGTCACGATGTCAGTGGCGGGGTCATGCGAAACATCGTTCCAGGCCTCGACCGCTCCGAAACGCGGATGCTCGATCCGCCGGCTCGATTGCTCCGGCGTCCATTCCCGCCACTCGGCCACGGCCGGGTTGCGGCTGTCGAAGATGAAACGCCCCCCGGGCTCCAGATGCGCAGCGATCGTGCGCAGAGCGGCGATGCGATCCTCCGGCGTGAGGAAGACCTGGAAGGCATGGCCGGTCATCACGATGAGCTCGAAACGGCGGCCCAACCGCACGGTGCGGCCGTCGCCCTGCACGAAGGTCACCCTGTCGCCGCCCTGGCGGCGGCGGGCGATATCGAGCATGGCAGCGGCTGGATCGACGCCGAAGACGGTGCAATCCGGCTCGAGCGCCACTTCCGCCGCAAGATCGCCCGTGCCGCAGCCGAGATCGAGCACGGAGGCACAGCCCGCCGCCAAAGACCGGCAGCAGGCGCGATCGGCGCTCCACTCGTTCTCGACATCATAGAAGCTGGCGATGTCCGGATCTTCATAGAGCCGGTCGGGGCGGGCATTGTCGTGGTTCACGGGCTTGTCGGTCCTGCTCGCTCGTTCGAAGAATTGCCTGCCTATCACCCCTATCGGGCGCCGCAAAGCCTGCCGATTCGCTGCGCTCGAAGCGACATCTGTGCCCGGCTGAACAGGCTTTCAGGCCAAACACGCATATGGACATGGATTTGCCACGCACAGGCTTATGATGGGTGGGTACTGGAATCACCCGGCTGGGCGGCCTATCCTGCCGCCGATCGAGATGTTTGGATGATGGCATGGCTGATCCCGAGGCAGGCATGAGCGAGGAAGCGGCACGCGACGCGCGTACCTTCGAGACGCTCGTGCTGCGTGCGAGGCTGGCCCAGTTCTGGGAACGGGCCTGGCCGCGCCTGGCCGTGCCGCTGGGCATTATCGGCCTCTTCGTGGCCCTGAGCTGGTTCGATCTGTTCGCTGTCCTGTCCGGCCTGCCGCGTCTCGTTCTTTTCCTGATCCTTCTTGGCGGGCTCCTCGCCTCGCTCTGGCCGCTCGCCCGGCTGCGCTTCCCCAGCCGGGATGCCGCGCTACAGCGCATTGACCAGGCCATCGGCCTGCCGCATCGCCCGGCCACCGCCCGGCAGGACCGGCTGGTGCAGGGCGGCGGCGACCCGCTCGCCGAAGCGCTGTGGCGCCGGCACCTGCGCCTCGCTTTGGAGGCAAGCCGCCGGGTGCGCCTCGGCCTGCCTTCGCCGGGCCTGCCGCAACTCGATCGCTATGGCCTGCGCGTCGGCGCCATCCTGGCCCTGTTCGTCGGATTCTTCTATGCCGGGGCCGAACGCCTGCCGCGCCTCCTCGATGCCCTCGCCTCCCCCCGGCACGACATCGCCGCACTGTTCTCGGGCCGGGATGGCGAGCTGTCAGGCATGCGCATGGATGCCTGGGTGACGCCGCCGCCCTATACGCGCCGCGCGCCCCAGGTGCTCTCGCAGGCCAATCAGGGCGCGCCGATCCCGGTGCCGCAGGGCTCCGTCCTCGTCGTGCGCCTTGCCGGCGACAAGGGTGCCGAGATCGAGGCGCAGGCCGGCACCGAGGACGTGCCCGCCACGGCGGCGGATCAGGACGCCACGGTCGTCGAAAAGCGCCTCAAACTGGTGGCCGACACCGGCATCGACATTCGCCACGGCGATGGCAGCCAGACGCACTTTGCCTTCACCGTCATCCCCGACCGGCCGCCCACCATCGCCTTCGAAGGGCCGGTGAAGCCGGACGGCAAGGGCGGCATGATCTTCAGCTACAAGATCGACGACGACTACGGCGCCACCACGGTGGAAAGCCAGGGCACGCTGCTCACCGACGGCCATGCCCTCTACCAGCCGCCGAAGATCGCCCTCTCCGCGCCCGCCGGCCATGCCCGTTCCGGCACGGTGACGGCGACGCGCAATCTTTCGGCCGATCCGCTGGCGGGAGCGGCCGTCAAGATGACGCTGGTGGTTCGGGACGATGCCGGCAATGAAGGCCGCAGCGATCCGCAGGATGTCACCCTGCCCCAGCGCGACTTCCAAAACCCGCTGGCCCGCGCCCTGGTGGAGCAGCGCCTCAACCTGGCCGTCGATGCCAACCGAGCCCGCGAGGTCAAATACGCGCTGGAAGCGCTGATGATCGCCCCGGAGGACTTCACCAAGGATGCCGGCCTCTATCTCGGCCTGCGCACCGTGCGTGACCGGATCGATCGCGCCAATTCCGATGACGCCTATCGCGATGCCGCCGACTATCTGTGGCAGATCGCGCTCGCCATCGAGGAGGGTGACGGCAGCATCGCCGAGCGCCGGCTCCGGGCTGCGCGCGAAAAGCTGAAGGAAGCGCTGGAACGCGGCGCCTCGCCGGAGGAGATCGAGAAGCTCACCCAGGAATTGCGCCAGGCCCTCAACGACTTCCTGCAGGACTATGCCAAGCGCCAGCAGCAGGCCCTCAAGAACAATCAGAGGCCTGGCGACAAGCCCGTCCGCAACATCACGCCCGAGGAGCTGAACAAGCTGCTCGACCAGCTTGAGAATTCGGCCAAGAACGGCAAGAAGGACGATGCCCAGAAGCTGCTCTCGCAGCTCGACGACATCCTCAACAGCCTGGCCAATCCCGAGGACAGCGTCGGCCAGGGCGATCCCACGATGCAGCAGATGCAGCAATCGCTCAACGACATGGGCAAGATGATCCTGCGCCAGCAACGCCTGCGCGATCAGACCTATCGCCAGAACCAGCCTTTCGGGCAGGGACAGGAGGGTCAAGGGCAAGAGGGCCAGGGGCAGGAAGGCCAGGGACAAGACGGCCAAGGCCCGGGCGATCAGGGGCTGGGGGACCAGGGCTTGGGCGACCAAGGTCAAGGTGGCCAGGGACAGGGACCTTCCGGCCAGGGGCAGCAAGGTCAGAACGGACAAGGACAGGGTGGCTCCGGCCAAGGCAGCCCAGGTCAAGGTGGTCAGGGTCAGGGCGAAGCTTCGCCCTCGCTCGACCAGTTGAAGGAGCGCCAGCAGGCACTGCGCCAGCAATTGGAGAAGATGCAGAAGAATCTGCGCGATAGCGGCGCGGAGACCCCGGGTGCCCTGGGCGAGGCCGGGCAGGCCATGCGCGACGCCGAAAACCAGCTTGGCGAGCAGGATGGCGAAAATGCCGTCAATTCGCAGGGACGGGCCATCGAAGCCCTGCGCAAGGCGGCCAAGGGGCTTGCCGAGCAGATGGCGCAAGCCCGCAAGAACGGCAAGGGACCGCAACAGGGCAACAACCGGGGCGGCAAGGATCCTCTCGGCCGGCAACTGCCCGATGGCCCCGATTTCAATGCCGACGGCTCGACCGAGGCGTCTCCTTCCAGGCGGGCCGGCGAAGTGCTGAATGAGCTACGCCGCCGCCTCGCCGATCCCAACCGGCCGAAGGCGGAGACGGACTATCTGGAGCGCCTGCTCAACAAGCAGTGAGCATCGGCGGCTGCAATGACGCCAGGATCGAGAAGGAATCATCCATGTCCGCGACGTCTCTGCGCGCCACCGGCTCATGCCTGTGCGGTGGCGTGCGCTACGAGATCCATGGCACGCTGACACCCGTCAGTGCCTGCCATTGTTCGCAATGTGCCAAGACCAGCGGAAATTTCGTCGCCACCACCGACTGCGCGGCCGCCGATCTCACACTGACGGCCGAGGATACGCTGCGCTGGTATCGCTCATCCGAACGGGCCGAGCGCGGCTTCTGCGCCACCTGCGGCGGCAATTTGTTCTGGCGCGCCCTGGGCGATGACCGCATCTCGATCACCGCCGGCACGCTCGACCGGCCGACCGGGCTCGCCACGCGGCGGCACATCTTCGTCGCCTCGAAATCCGACTATTACGACATCGCCGACGGCGTGGCCCAGTTTGACGTCCGCTGATCCCCCGCTTCAGCCAGGTCGCCGGCATAGGGTTCATTCCGGAATGGCAAGCCCCTGAGGCTATCCAGCCCGACCCAGCTTGACGACATGCATCCGGCAGCGCAGCGCAAAGCCGATGCTCTCATAGAGGCGAATGGCGACCGCATTGCCGGCATAGGCATGGAGATAGGGCGTATCGCCTCCTGCACAGATTTCGCCGGCGACGAAGAGCGAGAGCAGGCGCGCCAGGCCCCGGCCGCGAAAATCGGCATGCGAGCACACCCCGCTGAGTTCGATATAGCCGGGCTGGCGCATGCGCTGGCCGGCCATGGCCGCCAGCCTGCCGTCGATGCGCACACCCCAGAAGTCACCGAGGCTCAACGCCTTCAGTGTGAACGGACCTGGGTTGGTCGCAGTCGCCAGGGCAAGCATCTCGGGGGCATCGGCCAGGGTGAGCTGTCGCACACGGATATCCTCCACGCGCGGAAAGGTCGTCTCAGCGACCATCTGGACGGCGGCGGCGCGGGAAAGCTCGCTCAAACCAGGAGGGATTGCGACAGCATCGGCCTGAGCGAGCACGACGCTGTCGCCATCCGGCACCAGATCGGCCAACGCCTGCAGGCTTCCGGCGTCGTCCGATGCGGTAGCGGCAAACGGCACGATCGCGGCCGGATAGCGGCGGGCGTGCCGGTTTCCTTCCGCCAAGGTCGCATGCGCACTGGAAAGGGCCGTCCAGACCGGACGATCGAGACAATGGCTCATGGCTTGCTCCTTTCCGGCAGGACGGCCCGTTGATCCAGCCGTGCGACGGCAAGACGGTCCTCGATTGCGGAGAGCTGTTCGAGCAAGGGCCCCGTCAGGTCGCCGCACAGATCGGCGACGGCAGCCTCGATCAAAGGCCAGGCCTGCTGCCTGGTCGTGTCGACGAGGCGATGGCCTTCTCCCGTCAGCGTGACCAGACGCCGCCTCTGATCGTCCGGCGCCGGGCCGGCCTCGACCAGCCCGAGCGCCTCGAGCTGGGCGAGACTGCGCGTCGCGCCCGGCTGCGTGATGCCGACTGCCTGCGCCAATTCACCAACGCCGAGTGGCCCCTCCCGGGCGAGCGCTGCCAGGAAGGGATATTGGCTGGCCGGCACTCTGTCGTCGAACACTTCGAGGAAGCGCTGCGTATCTGCCTGCAGCCGCTCGCCGAGTCGCTTCAACCGCGTGCCGAGGGTGAGATAACCAAACTCCCGAACGACATCCACCATGCCTGCCTCCTAGATATATAACAAGTTATATAACGCGTTATATATTGAAGCAAGCCTTCGTTCCGAAGGCGCGATCAACGGCCCGAGCCCCTTTCTCCGGCGCCCGAAGCTCTCCAGCACCGCCAGCGGCTTGCCAATGCCGGCCGATGATGGGACACACGGCCTGTCACAATGGAACCGGCCGCGTCATGAACCCATCCTCCGAAACGGTCGCAAGAAGCGCCACTGCCACCCCGGCGCTGCGCTACTGGCTGGCCGGCGCCGGCCTGATCGTCCTCGCGGCGCTGATTCTCTACGCCATGGGCCGCAATCCGATCTGCACCTGCGGCACGGTAAAACTATGGGTCGGCGATCCCAACACGGCCGACAATTCCCAGCACATCGCCGACTGGTACACGCTTTCGCACATCATTCACGGCTTCCTGTTCTGCGGCCTGTTCTGGCTGGTGGCGCGCGATCGCCCGCTCGGCTTCCGGGCCCTCCTGGCCCTGGTGGTCGAGGCCGGCTGGGAGATCCTGGAAAACAGCCCGCTGATCATCAACCGCTATCGCGAGGGTACCATCGCGCTGGGCTATGAGGGCGACAGCATCCTGAACTCGGTGAGCGATATCCTGTTCATGCTGGTGGGCTTCCTCATCGCCTCGCGCCTGCCCGTCTGGGTCACTGTGGCGCTTGCCATCTTCTTCGAGCTTCTGGCCCTCTACGCCATCCGCGACAACCTCACCCTCAACGTCATCATGCTGGTCTATCCCATCGCCGGCATCAAGACCTGGCAAAGCGGGTTGTAAGGTCCCGGTCCAGTTGACAAATCGGCCCCGCCTTCGCCAAGTCTTCGCCTTGCGAAGGGAGCCGACTGCCTTGGCCAGATCATATCGCATCCTCTTCCTCAGCGTCTCCGCCGGGGCCGGCCATATGCGGGCCGCCGAGGCCCTGAAGGAAGCTACGCTCCTGCTGGCGCCCGAGGCCGAGGCGCTGCATCTGGACGTGATGGACTATGTGCCCTCGACCTTCCGCAAGATCTATACGGACTATTACATCAAGCTCGTCACCAAGCATCCGGCCCTGTGGGGCATGCTCTACCAGGCGAGCTCGGAGGCCCCGCCCGACGCGGTCTCCCAGAAATTGCGGCGGGCGGTGGAACGCCTCTCGACCCGGCCGCTGCGCAGCGCCATCGACGAATTCGCTCCCGATGCCATCGTCTGCACGCATTTCCTGCCGGCCGAACTCCTGATGCGCGAGATCGGCAAGGGGCGCATCAGTGTGCCAGTCTTCGTGCAGATCACCGATTTCGACCTCCATCGCATGTGGGTGATCCCGCGCATGGCCGGTTTCTTCGCCGGCAATGAGGAGGTCGCCTTCCGCCTCACCGCCCATGGCATCGAGGCCGGGCAGATCCATGTCACCGGCATTCCGATCATGCCGGCCTTCGCGCAGGAGCACGACCGCACCGCCTGCGCCGCCGCCTTCGGGCTCGATCCCATGAGGCGTACCTATCTCCTGATGGGGGGTGGCGCGGGGCTCGGCGTCGGACCGGTGGCCAAGCGCCTCACTGCCGCCGATCCCGAGCTCCAGCTCGTGGTGCTGGCCGGCAAGAACCAGAAAGCGCTGGCGGAACTCCAGGCCCTGGCCCAGAGCCGACCCGGCCGGCTCTTTCCGCTCGGCTTCACCAATGAGGTGCCGCGCCTGATGGCAGCGGCGGATCTGGTCATCACCAAGCCCGGGGGCCTCTCCACCTCCGAATGCCTGGCCATGGGCGTGCCGATGCTGCTCAGCAGCCCCATTCCGGGCCAGGAGGAGCGCAACGCCGATTATCTCATGGAGAATGGCGCCGCCATGAAGGCCATCGACGAGATCGGCCTCGAATATCACGTCGCCCTGCTGAAGGCCGAACCGCAGCGCCTGGAAGCCATGCGCCGCCAGGCCCGCGCCTTGGGCCGCCCGCAGGCCGGGCAGGACGCCATGCGCATCGTGCTGGAGGCCCTGGCGTGAGCGTTCCCAACCACGCCCCCGCCGCGCCGCGACGCGGCGGCCTCGCCCAACCCGTGGCACTCGTCGCCATGGTGCTCGTGCTCGCCTTCTTCTTCGCCAATGTCGAGATCCAGATCGAGGGCAGCCATGGCTGGGCCACCAGCCTGCCGACCTGGCGCATCGAGCATCACTGGCTGCTCGACATTGTCTGGGGCGGGCGGCCGATGACCGGCTACCATGCCTGGGTGTTTCCCTTCATGGCGATCTTCTTCCACTTTCCCCTGGTGTTCGCCTGGACATGGTCGTGGCGTCTGGAAGCGCGCGTGATCGCCTGCATCATGATCTTCTGGCTGAGCGAGGACTTCCTGTGGTTCGTCCTGAACCCGGCCTTCGGCCTCGCCCGCTTCAGCCCCGAATTCGTGCCCTGGCACATCCACTGGTTCTGGCTGGCGCCGGTGGACTACTGGACGATGTCGACGGCCGGGATCCTGCTGCTGGTCTGGTCCTATCGCGGGCATCAGCGCCCGCTCACTGCCCCGGCGTCAGTCGGCTGAGAGGCTTGGTACTGTCGGGCCAGTCGACGCTCATCGCCAGGGCCCACAGGCAGGCGAGCGGCAAGGCCAGGAACAGAGCCGATTGCTCCGGCCAATGCGGTGTGGCGGCCTGGACGAAGGGCGCCGCCAGCACGATGACGAATCCCACCGCTGTCACCGCCAGCGCCAGCCATTGATAGAGGTTGAGGCCACCGCGCACCGGCGTCTGCGGTTCGCCGCGCAGCCCTTCTTCGGCGAAGCGGGCGATGCCGAGCTGCCAGCAATAGAGGCCGGCGACCAGCCAGGCATCCCCACTCACCACCAGCACGCGCCAGAGCAGCAGCGCCGCGAGAAGATTGGCGAGCATGGAGAACACCGGCGCCGGCTCGATCGGCCGCCCGAGCATGCCCGCGATCAGGCCGACCCGCGACAGGGGATGGCGATAGGTCAGTCCGGCGCCGAGCGGTGCCGAAACGGCCAGCGCCGCGCCATGGCAGCAACCTTGCGCCAGGCAGCGCAGCCGCCCCAGCATCTGGGCGATGCAGAGCCCGATCGCGCAGGCGGCCAGCATCGCACCGTCGATGACGCCTGACACCGTCAGCAGGCCGGCCGCGAGGCTGGCTCCGATCAGGCCGCCGAAAAAGCCGAGCGGGCGCGAAAGCTTGCTGCTCGCCTCGACGGCCTGGCCGAAGACCACCGCGCCGGCGAGCCCCGCCAGCAGCATGGCGACCATCGGCCCGAGCTGGTGCGGCGGCGCCAGGCTCGCCGTGGCGAGGAAAGCGAGGGCTCCCGCAGCCAGGATATAAAGACCATGCGGAAAGAAGCGCATCGAGCCGAGGCGCAGCGGCCGCCAATCATTGGCCACCCTCTCGGCCAGACGCAACAGGCCATGCCAGGCCGCCTCGATGTTGAGGCAGAGCAAGGCCAGGACAATGCCGCAAAGAAGATCGGCAAGAGAATGCATGCCGGTCACATGGCAGGCGGCGAGCTGCAGCAGCGCAAGCGGATAGATGAGGGCCGCACCGAAGCGCTCACGCCAGAAGAAGGCGGCCACCACGATCCAGAAGGCATGGAAGGACGGCAATGCCGCGGTGATGCCGTCGCTGCCGCGCTCCAGCTGCAGCCACCAGCCGATGAGATTGTCCGGCGGCACGCCGCGCAGGGGTGCGACGGCCGGCAGCAGCGCGAAGACGAGCCCACCGATCGCCGTCCCGCTCCAGCCTGCCAGGACAAAACGGCGCAGCGAGGCGAGATCCGGCACGAGGAAGGGCACGGCCAGCGCGAAGACATAGGTGAAGCTATAGGCAGCCACCAGGCCGGGCCGGAAGGGCAGGTTCCGTTCGAAGGGCAGATAGGTATCGAAGGCATCGGCGGCCGGCGGCAGCGCGGCAAAGACGCAATAGACCACGGTCCAGGCGGGGAAGACGGCAAGCGTGGCGCCGAGCCTGCGACGGAGATCGGCCGGCAGTGGCCAATTCTCCGGCAGGCCGATCGCGGGGGCCTGCCGGCGCGCGCCCAGGCGCCGATCGGTCGCCCGCGCCTCATAGCCCATCACCAGTGCAAGGGCGGCCAAACCGGTCCAGGGCGTCAGGATGAACAAGCCGGCAAACGAGCCGCGCCAGAGAGAGAGGCCGAGGATGACGAGCGTGAAGCCGACATAGGCGGGATGGGCCAGCCAGGCATAGAGCCCGTCCTCGACGCGCCGGCGCGTGGGATAGGCATTCATCGGCAGGCCTTTACCGCGCAGCATCAATACGAGGATGGCCGCCATCACCAGAACCAGGCCCAGCCCGGCCATGGCACTGCCTGCCAGTGGCCAGGCTTCGAAGGCAAGGCCGAGGCGGGCGTCGAGATGCCAGGCCGTCACCAGCAGGAGGACGGGCAGGCCGACGCAGAACAGGGCGCCATAGGCGACAGGGCCGATGCGCTTCATGCCAGGGCGACCTTTTCGAAAATCACGTATCCCTCATCCTCCGAGCCGTCCGAGAAGGCGATCCTGGCCGGCGCCATGTGCTTTTCTTCCTTCAAATTACGGATCATCGCCGGCAGGCCGTAGCGCAGCGGGCCGAGCAGGCGCAGGCGCTGCGATACCGGCTGGGCGATCAGCGTACGGGCCGGTCCGCAGATCAGGGTGCCGCTGGACACCCCGGTAAAGGCGAAGGAGCGCGGCAGGTCGAAATGACCGAGACAAGCGGGAACGCCGTCCAGGAACAGCCATTGCCGCGGCTGTTCATGCTCCCAGACGATCCAGACCAGGCTGGTGTGGCGGCCGGTGAAGCGGCCCCAATGCAGGGTACGGATCGGCCAGCGCGTCGGCCACAGGTCGATGGCGAGCGTTTCGAAATAGCCAAGGCCGGTCGCTTCGCTTTCACCGGCCCTGGTGATGCGCACCTCAGCCAACGGCATGCGCGCCTGCCAGTGCAAGGCGCCGGCCGGTTCGTCATGAAGCACCACATCCGGCGTGGCCGCCCCGCAGGAATGCCAGGCGAGGGCGATATCGCCGCATCGGGCCGTGATCGCTTGCCCATGGGTCATCGGCGCCGCACGCAACCACTGGCGAAGCTCTCTCGTGCCGCAGGGGCGGATCGTGGCAAGGCTGGCATAATGCAACGCCAACAGGCCCAGGCGCAGGGTTGCGGAATAGAAAATCACCACCGTCCCATCGTCGAGGATGGCATCGCCATAATGCTTGTCGAGGCGAAGGCGGCCCAAAGGCAGGTCCGGATGGGAGGAGCTTGGTCGATCCTTGTTAGAAGAAAGCCTCCCCGTCGACAAGAAGAGGACGGAACAATCCTGTCGGCGTCGCCGATCTTCAGGCCGGATGCTTAATGGGCGATGGAAATACCGTAACTCTGCGTCGTCCAGCCGAAAGCGCAAATAGACTGGGATGCTTGCGTACTGGTGTCTGCTTGGCGTGGACGAAACAGCGAAAATCGGCTTCCTAGCAGGATACTGGTTTCAGGGTTGCATGATGATTCGCCGTTCGCTGTCCTTTGCATTGCTTTCCGTTTTACTTGCTGCCTCGCCCGCCCTTGCCCGAGACGCCGGCATCTGCCGCGGCTTCAATCTCGAGGACGACCCTCTCGGCGTCGATCTCTACGAAGTCACCGCGCCGGGCCGGACCTATTTCGTCAAGGGCGCCTCTTCGGACGGCGAGGATTGCCCCTCGACCTCGCCCGAATGCCAGGCCCGCAGCTTCCTGATCGCCGGCGACCGCGTGGTGGTGAACCGCACCGCCGGTGGCTTCGCCTGCGCCAGCTATCTCAACCGCAAGGGATCGGACGTGGCGCTCTGGCTGCCGCTCTCGGCCCTACGCAAGAGCAATGCCCAGCCCGATTGGGAAGGCAATTGGCGCAACGCCGAGGGCAACGCCATCCTCGAGATCAAGGAGATCAAGGGCGGCGATATCTCGGTGAACGGCTCGGCTTCCTACAACAATGGCCAGAGCGTCAATACCGGCGAATTCAACGTCTTCGGCGAGGCGCGGGAATCGACGCTCACCTTCGCCTATGACGGCGAGAAGCAGGGTCGCATCGAGGACGCCCGCAGCGGCGACGGCACCTGCACCGTGCGCATGGCGCAGCTCGGCCCCTATATCGCGGTGGTCGACAACAATGCCTGCGGCGGGTTGAACGTCACCTTTACAGGCCTTTATTTCAGGCAATGATCAGAGAAAAAGACATGTTCCGTTCCAGTCTGGGCGCCGTATTGCTGCTCGCCGCCGCCACCGGTTCCGCCTTCGCCGCCAACGGCGTCTGCCGCGGCTTCAATTTCCAGAACGATCTTTCCGCCATCAGCCTCTACGAAGTCGCCGAGAGCGGGCGTACCTTCTTCATCAAGGGCCCGACCAGCCAGCGCGAAAGCTGCCCGTCCCTCTCGCCGTCCTGCCGGCAGCGTTCCTTCCTGGTCGAGGGCGACAAGGTGGTGGTGAACGAGATCGAGGGCGATTTCGCCTGCGCCAACTATGTCGACCGCAAGGGCACCGACATTGCGAGCTGGCTGCCCCTGTCGTCCCTGTCGCGGGTCCAGGTCCAGCCGCGCTGGGACGGGCGCTGGAGCACCTATGACGGGCGCTCGGTCATCACCATCAAGACCGGCCAGGGCGGGCGCATGTTCGTGCGCGGCAACGCCACCTACGATACCGGCTCCTATGTCAACACCGGCGAGTTCGAGGTCGAGGGTGACGCCAACGAGCGCGACTTCGCCTTCGGCTATTATGGCGGCCAGCAGATGGGCTACGAGGAGGCCAATGCCGGCCCCCGGCGCTGCGCGGCGCGCATGGTCCAGCTCGGCCCCTATATCGCAGTGATCGACAACGACGCCTGCGGCGGGCAGAACGTGCGCTTCACGGGGCTTTATTCGCGGCAATAGTTTGGAGCGCGGACATCCTGTCCGCTCTTCTTCCCACCCGCTCCGCGCGCGGAAAGAAGAATAAGTCTATCTGAGGGGCGAGCAGACATGGCTGATAAGAAACGCCCCTTACAGCCCGAAGCAGAGTGGCATTCCCGAGGCTATCTTCCGCATTGGGAAGCCGGCGAGAATCCGCAAAGCATCACCTTCCGTCTTGCAGATTCTCTGCCGGTCGAATTGCTTCAACGTTGGACGCAGGAGTCAGAAAGCTCGGAACGCTCTCCGAACTCCACCGATCGACGACGGCGCTACGAAGAGGCGCTGGACAAGGGCCATGGCGAAGCTCTTCTAGTCCATCCCGATGCAGGTGCTACCGTACAGAGCGCCCTGCTCCATTTCGACGGAGTGCGATATCGCCTCCATGCCTGGAGTGTCATGCCAAACCACGTGCATGTCCTGAGCACACCGATCGACGGACATGCGCTGTCCGCAATCGTACACTCCTGGAAGTCTTTCACGGCACTCCAAATCAATCGAGCCCTGGGACGACAGGGAACGCTTTGGTTCCCCGAATATTTCGATCGGCGGATCAGGGACGAGAAACATTTTGAGACCGTTCGTTACTACATCGAACAGAATGCGGTGGCGGCCGGCTTATGCGCGCGAGCGCAAGACTGGGCCTTTTCAAGTGCAGCGCACACGCGTCTCCGATGACGCGTGTGGCTTCGAAGAGCGGACAGGATGTCCGCGCTCCAAATTTTCCTACCCCCGCATCCTCAACCCCTTGGGATCGAACAGCGGTTCGGGCGCGACCCTGGCCGGGCGCCGCTCGCCGATGATCTCGATCTCATAGGCCGCGGTGGCGTCGAAGGCGGCGGCCTCGACATAGCCGAGCGCCACCGAGGCCTTGGCGTGATGGGCATAGCCGCCCGAGGTGACCCAGCCCACCACCTTGCCATCCCGCCAGATCGGTTCGTCGCCGATGACGTCGGCATCGAGGGCATCGACCACGAAGGTGGCGAGGCGGCGTTTGGGGCCTTCGTCGCGGGCGCGCAGCAAGGCATCGCGTCCGATGAATTCGCTCTTCTGGGTCGAGACGAAGCGCTCCAGCCCGGCCTCCCAGGGCGTATAGATCGGCCGGTATTCGCGCGACCAGGAACCGAAGCTCTTTTCCAGGCGCAGCGCGTTGAGGGCGCGGCCGCCGAAGAGCCTGATGCCGAGGCCGGTGCCTTCCTTCATCAGCAGATCGAACAGCGCGCGCTGGTGCTCGGACTTGACCCAGATCTCATAGCCGAGATCGCCCGTATAGGTGACGCGCCCGATCAGGGCGGGAACGGTGCCGACATTGAAGCGGCCGACCGCCATGAAGGGGAAGGTCTCCTTCGACAGGTCGGCATCGACGAGACGGGCAAGGAGTTCGCGCGATTTCGGACCGGCGACCTGGAGGCCGACGAGGTCGAGGCCATGGGCGCGCAGGGTAACGCCGGCCTCGGGCAGATGGGCCTGGAACCAGCGCATGTGATACTGCTCGGCAAGCCCCGAGCCGAAGATCATGAAGCGGTCATCCGCCTCGCGGGCCAAGGTGAAGTCGCCGATCAGCATGCCGTTTTCGTTCAGCATGGGCGTGAGCACCATGCGCCCCCTGGCCGGCAGGCGATTCGGCAGGATGGTGTCGAGCCAGGCTTCCGCCCCCTTGCCGCTGATCTCGTATTTGGCGAAGTTCGAGATCTCCAGGAGGCCGACGCCCTCGCGCACCGCGGCACATTCGGCGGCGACATGCGGGAAATCGTTGGCGCGGCGGAACGAGAACTCGTCCCTGGCCTCTGCCTTGGACGGCGCGAACCAGAGCGCGTGCTCCAATCCGTTCATGTCGCCGAACACGGCATTGCGGCTCTCCAGCCGGTCATAGACAGGCGTGGTGCGGAAGGGACGAGCCGCCGGCAGTTCCTCGTTGGGAAAGCGGATGCGGAAGCGCCGGGCATAGTTCTCGCGCACCTTGGCGTTGGTGTGGGAGAGCGTGGTCCAGTCGCCATAGCGGGCGACATCCATGCCCCAGACGTCGAAGCCGGGATCGCCATGCACCATCCAGTTGGACAGTGCGAGGCCGACGCCGCCGCCCTGGGAGAAGCCGGCCATGACGCCGCAGGCAACCCAGTAATTGCGCAGGCCCCTGATCGGGCCGACCAGCGGGTTTCCGTCGGGCGCGAAGGTGAAGGGGCCGTTGATGACCCGGCGGATGCCGGCATTCTCGAAGGCAGGGAAATGGCGGAAGCCGACTTCCAGCGAAGGGGCGATGCGGTCGAGATCGGGGTCGAGCAGATTCTGGCCGAAATCCCAGGGCGTCACCTTCTCCGACCAGGGCACGCAGGCCTGCTCATAGGTACCCAGCAGCATGCCGCCGCGCTCCTGGCGCATATAGATCTCGCCCTCGAAATCGAGCGCGGTGATCACCTCCTTGCCGGTGGAGGCGTTGATCTCGGCGACCTCGGGCATGTCCTCGGTGAGGAAATACATGTGCTCCATGGCGAGCACGGGCAGCTCCAGCCCGACCATGCGGCCGCATTCGCGTGCCCACAGGCCGCCGCAGTTCACCACATGCTCGGCATGGATGGAGCCCTGCTCGGTGACGACGTCCCAGCTGCCGTCCTCGCGCTGGGCCATGTCGACGACGCGGTTGCGCAGCACGATCTCGGCGCCGAGGATCTTGGCCGACTTGGCATAGGCATGGGTGGTGCCATAGGGGTCGAGATGCCCCTCCAGCGGATCGTACATCGCGCCGGCGAACTGCTTTTCGTCGATCAGCGGCATCAGCTTCTTGGCTTCGGCGGCCGAGATGATCTCGGTATGCATGCCCAGATACCGGCCCTTGGCATGGGCCATCTTCAGCCAGTCCATGCGTTCCTTGGTGCCGGCCAGCATGACGCCACCTGTGAGATGCAGGCCGCAGGACTGGCCCGAGAGTTCCTCGATCTCCCGATAGAGCTCCACGGTATATTGCTGCAGCTTGGCAACGTTGGGATCGCCGTTGAGCGTGTGGAAGCCGCCCGCCGCGTGCCAGGTCGAGCCCGCCGTCAGCTCCGCGCGCTCGATCAGGGTGATATCCGTCCAGCCGGCCTTGGCGAGATGGTAGAGCACCGAGCAACCGACGACGCCACCGCCGATGACGAGGACACGGGTGTGGGATTTCATGGGCGGGAAGTCCTCTTTCCGGGTGCGCGGACGTCTCGTCCGCTCTTGGAGCTGTTACGTATGCGGGACAGGCAGAGCGGACGAGACGTCCGCGCACCCGGATTAGAAATCCGTGGGCGCGCCGCCCTCTTCCTTGCGCTTCGCCACGAAGGCGGCCAGTTCCTCGCGGATGGCCGGATCCATCGGCGGTTCCTCATAGGCAGCGAGGCGCTCCTTGTAGAGCCGGTTGGCGCGGTCGTACCCGGTAGGCGATCCCGCCTCCTGCCAGGTCTCGTAATTGCGCCAGTCCGAGATCATCGGGGCGAAGAAGGCGTTGCGGTAGCGTGCCTGGGTATGGGCGCAACCGAAGAAATGCCCGCCTGGCCCGACTTCGCGCACCGCCTCCAGCGCCAGCTCGTCGTCATCGACCTGGAACGGCATCAGGAAATGCGTGATCATGTCGAGGAGATCGGCGTCGATCACCATCTTCTCGAAGCTCGCATGCAGGCCCCCCTCCATCCAGCCGGCGCCATGCATCAGCAGGTTGACCCCGCCCATCACCGCGCCCCACAGCGAGAACACGCTCTCATAGGCGGCCTGCACGTCGATGGTGTTGGCGGCGCAGGTGTTGGAGGAACGATAGGGCAGTCCGTAGCGGCGGGCGAGCTGCCCGCCGACCAGTGCCGCCTTCATCTGCTCGGGCGTGCCGAAGGCGGGCGCGCCGGTCTTCATGTCGACATTGGAGGTGAAGCCGCCATAGGCGAAGGGTGAGCCCGGCCGCACCGACTGGGCCAGCACCAGCCCGGCCAGCGCCTCGGCATTCTGCTGGGCCACGGCACCGGCGATCGTCACCGGGGCCATGGCACCCGCCAGGGTGAAGGGCGTGAGCACGGTGACCTGGTTGCGGCGCGCCATCTGGATCACGCCCTCCATCATCGGCGTATCCAGGCGCAGCGGCGAGGAGGAGTTGATGATGGTGAAGAGCGAGGGCTCGCGCTCCAATGTCTCCTGGTCGATACCGCGAGCGATGCGCGCCATCTCGATGGCGTCGAGATTGCGCTCGCGGCCCAGCGAATAGGCATGGATGGGCTTGTCCGACAAGGTCAGCATATCCCAGAGCGCATCGAGATGGCGCACGGAGGCATGGATATCGGCCGGCTCGACCGGATAGCCGCCCCACAGATGGATGCTGTCGAGCGTGTGCCCGAGCCGGATGAGGTTCTGATAATCCTTGCGGTTGCCGGGCCGGCGGCCGCCCTCGCGGTCGGCCACGTTGGGGGCGCTCGCCACCGAGCAGAAGGCAAGATGGTCGCCGCCGAGCACGACATTGCGGGCCGGATTGCGCGCATGCAGCGTGAAGCTCTGCGGCGCCAGGCCGATTTTCGATTCGACCAGCCCGCGCGGAAAACGCACCCTGTCGGAATTGGGGTCGACCTCGGCGCCTTCGGTCTTGAGAATGGCCTTGGCCTCCGCATGCAGCACGTCGAGGCCGATCTCCTCCAGGATCTGCAGCGAGGCGAGATGGATGGCCTCGAGCTGGTCCGCCGAGACGGCGTTGACCGCCGGAAACGGCCGCCGGGGCTGGGGCCGCGAAGTCGGGGCAGCGCTGCCGGCACGCTGGCGCTCCTCCCGGCCGCGGCGGCGCGGCCGCTCCGAGGTTTCGAGCGAAAGTTCCATCGGGCTTTGCATGGCAGGCTGATCCTTTTGTCCGATCAGCCTAGCGCGCGCTCCGACGCATCGCCACGGCGAAACGGCGCTATCATTTTTTTGGATCGGGCCATCGAATAAAGGCGCACACGGCGCGCGGGGAGCAGAGATAGAGTTGGTGGGCCGACATGTCCGGGGGGCGGGTCTTCGGACCCGGCCTTACCTGGTCGGTTCGGTGTTCCATGCCGGACTGAAGACCGGCACCCCAATTTCTCGAGATTCCCATGTCCCGCTACCAGCTCTCCCATCTGCCACGCATCACCGGAGGGCCGGGCGCCCGGGAACTCGCCGGGGAGCTTACAGCCGCCAGGCTCGGCAAGGGCGCGCAGGTACTGCTGGTCGCCGATCCCGGCCTGAAGGCGACCGGCCTGATCGACGACGTCGAGGCCTCGCTGCGCAAGGCGGGGCTCGGCGTCTCAGTCTTCTCCGAGTTCGGCGGCGATCCCACCATCGCCTCAGCCGATGCCGCGGCCGCACAGGCGCGGCGGACCAAGGCGAAGGCGGTGGTGTCACTGGGCGGGGGCTCCGCGCTCGACCTCGGCAAGGTAGTGGCGGCGGTTGCGACCACCGCCGCCACGGCCCGGCGATCCGCCGAGGCCTATGAATTGTGCAAGCGCCCCTTCCCGCGCAAGCGCCTGGTTTCGCTGGTCATTCCCACCACCTCCGGCACCGGCTCGGAATGCACCCGCACCGCCATCCTCACCCGCTCGGACAAGGCCAAGGTCTGGCTCTGGGGCGAGGAGCTCAAGCCGGACGAGGTGATCCTCGATCCGGAAACCACACTCTCCTTGCCGCCGGTGCTGACGGCCTGGACCGGCATCGACGCCCTCGTCCACGCGCTGGAGGCCACCACCAACGGCAACGCCACGCCGGCCAACAATGTCTATGCGCATGAGGCCATCCGCCTCGCCGTCGGCAATCTGCCTGACGCCGTCGGCAAGGGCAGCGATCTCGCCGCCCGCGAGGGGCTGCAGCGCGCCGCCGCGCTCGCCGGCATCGCCATCGACAATTGCGGTACCGCCGTCGCCCACAATATCGGCCATGCACTGGGCTCGCTGCGCCCGGTACAGCATGGCCGCTCGGTGGCGCTCGGCATGATCGCCACGCTCGACTGGAACATCGAGGACGATGACGGGCGCTTCGCCGCCGCGGCGCGGGCGATGGGATTGACATCGTCAGCCGACCTGCCCGCCGCCTTCGAGACACTGGTGCGCGCCATCGGCATCAAGGTCTCGCTTGCCGACGAATTCGCAGGCATCACCGCCACGCGCCTCGCCGAGCAGATGGCCCGGCCCGAGAATGCCGCGATGCGCGTTTCCAACCGCCGTACGATCGAGGAGGCCGATCTGCTCCGCTTCGCCGAACGCGTGCTGACGCAGGCCTGATCCTGGGACCGCCGGCATCTTGCCGGCTCTCCCTTTCCCCACGCTTTTCGTTTCCAAGAGCCGGCAGGATGCCGGCGGTCCCAGGAAGTATCATGCTCACCACCCCCTTCACTCGCTCCGACTGGGAAGCCAAGGCCGCAGCCCTCAAGCCGGAAGGCCGTGCCTTCATCGACGGCCGCTACGTTCCCGCTCTTTCCGGCAAGACCTTCACCAAGACCTCGCCGATCGATGGCCGGGTGATCGCCGAGGTCGCCGATTGCGGCGCCGAGGACATCGAGGCAGCGGTAAAAGCAGCCCGCACCGCCTTCGAGGACGGGCGTTGGCGCTTGAAGCCTCCAGCCGAGAAGAAGCGCATCCTCCTGCGCTTCGCCGAGCTTGTCCGGGCCGATCTCGAGCATCTCGCCTTGCTCGAAACCCTCGATGTCGGCAAGGTCATCGGCAATTCACTCGCGGTCGACGTGCCCTTCTGCGCCGATTGCATCCAGTATTACGCCGAGTTCGCCGACAAGAGCTTCGACGAGGTCGCGCCAACCGGGCCCAACGATCTCGCCATCGTCAGGCGCGAGCCGCTCGGGGTGATCGGCGCCATCGTGCCCTGGAACTATCCGCTGATCATCACCGCCTGGAAGATCGGTCCGGCCCTGGTGGCCGGCAATTGCGTGGTGCTGAAGCCGGCAGAGCAGTCGCCGCTCTCGGCGCTGCGCCTCGGCGAACTCGCCCGGCAGGCCGGCCTGCCCGACGGCGTGCTCAATGTCGTGCCCGGTTTCGGCGAGAAGGCCGGCAAGCCCCTCGCCTTGCATCAAGACGTCGACATGATCTCCTTCACCGGCTCCACCGAGGTCGGCAAGCTGATGCTGCGCTATGCCGGCGAAAGCAACATGAAGCGCGTGGCGCTCGAATGCGGCGGCAAGAGCCCGCATGTGGTGCTCGCCGATGCCGATCTCGACGCCGCCGCTTCCGGCATCGCCTGGGGCATCTATTACAATCAGGGCGAGACCTGCCATGCCGGCTCGCGCGTGATCGCCCATGCCTCGATCAAGGACGAACTGGTCCGCAAGATCGGCGAGGTCGCGGCGCAGCAGATCCCCCTCGGCCATCCGCTCGATCCCGCCGCCCAGATGGGTGCCCTGGTCGAGAAGGGCCATATGGAGCGCGTGCTCTCCTATATCGACATCGGCACGAGGGAAGGCGCCACGATTGCCCATGGCGGCAGCCGGGTGATGGCGGAGACCGGCGGCTATTATGTCGAGGCCACCATCCTCGACGGCGTCGAGCCGCAGCACCGCGTCGCGCGCGAAGAAATCTTCGGCCCGGTCGTGGTCGTCAGCACCTTCACAGACGAAAACGAGGCGCTGCGCATGGCCAATGATTCCATCTACGGCCTCGCAGCGGCGGTATGGACCGGCAATATGAACGCCGCGCATCGCTTCACCTCGGGCATCCGCGCCGGCACGGTGTGGGTGAACTGCTTCGACCGTTCCTCGCTCGCCACGCCCTTCGGCGGTTTCCGGCAATCGGGCTTCGGCCGTGACCGTTCTCCGCACGCCATCGAGAAGTACATGGACTTCAAGACGGTGTGGACGGCGTATTCCTAACTCCGGGTGCGCGGACGTCCCGTCCGCATCTTGGAAACGCAGCACTCGATATTGAGGAAGAGGCGGACGGGACGTCCGCGCACCCGGAGAAGAACATGAAAATCACCGGCATCGAGATCACCCACCACCGCCTACCCCTCGACCCGCCTTTCCATGCGAGCTGGGATTCCAAGCCCCGCACCGCCTTCGACGCCACCATCGTGCGTGTTTCCACCGACGAGGGCCTCACCGGCTACGGCTCGGGCGACACCATGACCGGTTTCGAGGACCATGAGCGCTTCTTCATCGGCCAGGATCCGATGGCGATCGAGCGCCATTACCGCATCCTCTCCAACATCCAGTTCCATTACGGCCGCTGCTGGCCGCTGGACCTGGCGCTGTGGGACCTCGCCGGCAAGATCACCGGGCAACCGGTGTGGAAGCTGCTCGGCGGCCTCTCCAACAAGGTCGCCGCCTATGCCTCCTCCGGCACGCTGCGCAAGCCCGAGGAGCTCGCCGACGCAGCTGAGATCTATCTCGGCCAGGGCTTCAAGGCGCTGAAGATCCGCTTTCATCGCGGCGACTGGCGGGCCGACATCAAGGCGCTGGAGGCGGTGCGCGGGCGCGTCGGCAGCCGGCTCGACCTGATGGTCGACTGCAACCAGGGCTGGCGCATGTCCTGGGACGCCTATGCGCCCTGGACGCTCAAGGACGCGATCCCCGTCGCCCGCGAACTCGAACGGCTCGGCGTCTACTGGATGGAGGAGCCGCTGCACCGCTCCGACCGGGAGGGCATGCGGCGCCTGCGCGAAATGGTCGACATCCGCATTGCCGGCGGCGAGATGACGCGCGAGCTCTACGAATTCCGCGACCTCATCCGCGACGGCTGCCTGGACGTGCTGCAGCCCGATGCCGCCCTGGTCGGCGGCATCACGGGCCTGCGCCGCATCGCCGCGATGGCGGCCGAGAACAATCTCACCTTCACGCCGCACACCTGGACCAACGGCATGGGGGTCGCCGCCAACTGCCACCTGACCGCCGGCCTCGCCGACGCGCCCTTCATCGAGTTCCCCTACGACCCGCCGGAATGGAGCCTACCACGCCGCGACTTCATGATGGCCGAGCCCCTGGCGGTCGACGGCGAGGGCATGATCACGCTGAGTGAGGCGCCCGGCATGGGCTACGCGCTGGACGAGACGATGCTGGCGAAGACGCGGGTCGGCTGAGGCTTTCGCCGAAAAACGGCCCTTGATTCCGCCGGGTAGCGCTGCCCCTCACCTGTATCCTCTCCCCGCAAGAGCGGGGCGAGGAGGGCATCGGCGTCGGGCTTCATGCGGAAATCGACTCACCTCGCCCAACCGTTGAGCGAGACGCAGTGCGGCAAGGAGATCCACAACATTTGCGTCCCCTCGCCCCGCTCTTGCGGGGAGAGGATAGAGGTGAGGGGCTACGCCACCGACCAAACAGCTCCTGTTGCCGCGTGCCTCCGCTCCTACCGCCCCCGATGCCGGGACAGCACCAGGGTCGCTCGCGCCCTTATGCCGGGAAAGCGGGTGTTCACCCCGCTCCAGCGCCAGAACAGCCGGTTGCCGCGCCGCCAGGCCGTCACCGTGCCGCCGTCGATGCAGGTACCGCGGCCATAGCGGATATGCTCGCGGTAGCGCACAATGGCACCGTGCTGGCTGCGCCGGATCAGCACCCCGCCGCAATGCAGGCTGGGATAGTCGATGCGGGCGTTGCCCTGGCCGTCGAGGATGAGATGGATGCGCCAGCGGCTGGGCGGCGCGCCACGCTCGCTCTGCACGCCGGTGCCGACCCAGGCAAGATGGCGCTTGGCCGGCGGCGCGGCGGCGACAGCCGGAACCGTCGCGGCGGCAAACAGGAGTAGGAGGACAAGGCGGAGCATGGACTTCATCATCCTTGCCTAGCCAGCCCCTTCAACCTAGGCAAGGCGGTGTCGGCGCGGCCCGCAAAAGGATAGGCTCGCCCCACAATAGCGGGGAAAACCCATCATGGCCGTTGCTGACGATTTCAGACGGATCGCCCTGTCCCTGGGCGGTACCAGCGAGGCGCCGCATTTCGAGCGTACCGCCTTCAGGGCCGTGCGCATCTACGCCACCCTCGCTCCCGACGGCCTCGGCGCCAATCTCCTCTTCACGCCGGAAGAGCAGGAATTCAAATGCCTGCTCGCCCCGGATGTCTTCCGCCCTGTTGCCAATGCCTGGGGTCGGCAGGGCTGGACCACGCTTACTCTCTCAGCCGCCAGCGAAGCGGAATTGCAGGATGCGCTGGCGATGGCGTGGCGGCACGGTGCAGCCAAGAAGAAGAAAGGCTGATAGCAGCTTCCCTGCGGCTCCATCGCCGCTCAGGCCGTCCGCAGCCGCGCCGCGCGCGCCTCCCACCAGACCAGGCCGAGGCTGGCGGCGACGATCAGGGTCGCGCCGGCGAAGACGTGGGGCTTGGGCACATCCTGCCAGAGGAGATAGCCATAGATGAAGGCCCAGACCAGGCCGGTATATTCCACCGGCGCCAGCGCCGAGGCCGGTGCGTAGCGATAGCCCTCATAGAGCAGGTACTGGGCGATGCCGGAGACGAGGCCGAGGCCAAGCATCAGGCCCCAGCCCATGGCATCCGGCGTCTTCCAGATGAAGGGCAGCGCCGCCCCGCACACCAGCACGAACAGGCCCGACGTGGCGATCATCTGGTTGGCCGTGCTCTCGGAGCGGTTGATCAGCCGGATCAGCACCGTGCCCCAGGCCCAGCAGAAGGCGGCGAACAGCACCATGGCGGCCGGCAGGAAATCGGGCCGGCCCGAGGGATCGGCCGCGACGATCACGCCAAGGAAGCCGGCGATCACGGCAAGCCAGCGCGCGACGTTGACCTTCTCCTTCAGGATCAGGATGGAGAGCACGACCGCCATCACCGGCGCACCGAAATACATGGTGGTGAGATCGGCCAGGCCCAGATAGCGCGAGGCATTGTAGAAGCTGAGCCAGGCCACCAGCAAAAGCAGGCCGCGCGAGGTCAGCGCCCATTTGTTGCGACTCTGCCAGATCGGCGGTTGGCCCTGGCGCCAGGCGATCGCCATGCCCACCACCAGGATGACGACCGAGCGCAGGAACAGGATCTGCGGCACCTCATAGCTCGCCACCAGCCATTTGACGGCGGCATCCTGGATGGCGAACAGGCAATAGCCGACCGAGGCCAGCGCGATGCCGGTCAGAGGGCGTGAATCGGGGGGAGTAAGGGGGGGCATGGAGGGGTACGCGAGGCAGCAACGCAGAGCTGATAGAGGGGCTATAGCACCGTCCCCGGCTCGAGGCGAGCGAGAGCCCTGTGCTCAGATGTCGCGATTCGGTGGAATCTTCCTGGCAAGATCCAATACGGTTCGCTTAAACATCTTCCGGATTTGCACGACCCTTGTCATTGCCGGGCCCAACCCGGCAATCCAGCATCTTGCGGTCGGGGCTTGAAGATAGCCCGGTCAAGCCCGGCTATGACACATCGAAGCGTTTTTCCTTTCAGTGAACCGCATCGCGCCAAAACCAGCGGGTGTCGCCGTTCGCGAACCGAAACGTCGTGACCCGCAGACGCCTCTCCTCCTGTGGCACTAACCTCCATGCGTCATCATGCCCCTCGTCCAGGTCGCGCGTAGAACATTGAGTTCAGCCGAACCGGATGATGTAAGAGGATGCGATTTTCTCCCGATCGCCGCGATCAACGGGGTTCGACATCATGGACAGGCGCTGGCTGCCGCTGAACGCTTTGCGGGCCTTCGAGGCAGTGGGGCGGCAAGGCAGCTTCACCGGCGCCGCCCAGAGCCTGCTGGTCTCCCAAAGCGCCGTCAGCCGCCACGTCATCGGCCTGGAAGACTTCCTCGGCGTGCCCCTGTTCGACCGCAAGCCGCCGCAGCCGGCACTCACCGAAGCCGGCAGGCGCCTGCTGCCCGTGGTGGAGAAGGCCTTCGAGCGCATCGACACCACGCTGGAGGAGATCATGCGCGAACGGGGCGAGCCGCAGCGTTCCCTCCGCGTGCTGCTGCCGACGACCTTTGCCCAGCGCCTGGCCGTGCCGATCCTGCGCCATTTCCGGGCCGAATTCCCCGACCTCAAGCTCGACATCGATTCCCGTCCGGTGCCCGGCAATGCCGAGCGCGAGGCCGACGTCGCCGTGATCTACACGCCGCCTCGAGTGGCGCCGCAGGTGCTGGACCTGCTCTGGATGGTGAAGCTCACCATCCTGTGCCATCCCGACGTCGCAGCGCGAGCCGCCAAGACCGACATCGCCGGCTTCCTCGCCACCAATGACCTCCTGCACGTCAAGCTCGACAGCCGCCCTCCCGCCTTCCTGTGGCAGAATTTCGCCCGGGCCGCCCATGTCGCGCCGGGATCGCTCGACCGTGGCCTCATCTTCGATACCGCCCAACTCGCCGTGCAATACGCCCTATCGGGCGAAGGCCTGGCGCTGGTCGATCCCGTGCTGTTCGAGGACGAGATCCGGGCCGGCCGCCTGGTGCGGCCCTACGATATCCATGTCGACGACGGCTATGGCTATTACCTCTCCATCCATCCCGACGACCTCGACCGCCCGGAGATCGCCCTGTTCCGCTCCTGGCTGATCCGCCGTTTCTCGCGCCCGCCCTTCCTCGGAGACGGCACGCCGCCAGCCAGTTGATCCGCCTCCTCCCATACACCGCGTCCAACACCCTCCTGCCACGAGTTCGCTGCCTTGCGTTCCCCCTACGCTTCCATCGCCGCCCTGCTGGTTGCCGTCGCCGGCGTATTGGCCGGCAATGGCGTTCTCACCACTCTTTTGCCGGTGCGCGCCGAGCTCGAACATTTCCCGGCGCTGGCCATCAGCCTGATGGGCTCGGCCTATTTCGGCGGCATGCTCGCCGGCGCCTTCCTGACGCCGCGCCTGGTGCAGCGCTTCGGCCATATCAAGGCCTTCGGCCTGTCGTCGATCTGCGGGGCGGTGATGATCCTGGTCGCCGGCACCCTGGTCGAGCCGCATGCCTGGGTGGTCATCGGCTTCCTGCGCGGCTTCTTCCTGGCCGGCATCTACGCCATCGTCGAAAGCTATTTGCAGGGCAAGGCGGAGAACCGCATCCGCGGGCGCCTGCTCGGCCTCTATTCCATCACCCAATATGGCGGCTGGGCGATCGGCAACCAGTTCATGCGGCTGGGCGATCCGGCTGCCTTCACCATTTTCGGCATCGCTGCGGCCGTGGTCATCGTCTGCCTCGCGCCGCTGCTGCTGATCGAGGATGGCCCACCGCCCAAAGGCACACGCCGGGCCGGCATGCGTCTTCTCTGGCTCCTGCGCACCACGCCGGTCGGCTTCGTCTGCGCCACGCTGATCGGCTTCGCCAATGGCCCCTTCTGGTCACTCACTCCTGTCTACGCCACCAAGCTCGGCATGGACGGGGTACAGACCGGCACGCTGATCTCGGCCATTACCCTGGGCTCGGCCGCCTTCCAGTTCCCGGTCGGCCGGCTCTCCGACGCCTTCGACCGGCGCAAGGTGCTGATCGGCCTCACCGCCCTGACCGCCCTGGTCGAGATCGGCATCTACTGGTCCGGCAAGCTCCTGGTCGGCTGGCCCTTCGTGATCACCGGCTTCGTGCTGGGAGGCATCATCTCCACGCAATATTACGCAAGCTCGGCCTATACCAACGACATCACCGGCCGCGAGAATGCCGTCGGTGTCGCCTCCGCCTTGCTGTTCCTCTACTGCATCGGCGCCGTGCTCGGCCCGATCACGGCCTATTATGTGATGCACTGGCTCGGCGATCCCGGCCTCTATCTCCACAATGCCGGTATTCACGCCGCCATGGCGGTGTTCATCCTGCTCAGGGTGCTGAGGAGCCCGGGACGGGACAAGGCTGACACGACAACGATCTGATCGGTCTCTCACAAAGATCACCTTCTCCCCTTGCGGGAGAAGGTGCCGCCAGGCGGATGAGCGGTCTCATGATCCTATGCCGGTGTATCGGCTCGCCTCATCCGGCGCTTCGCGCCACCTCTAGTCAACTCAAGAGAGTTAACGACACCCGCAAGGCGAGAAGGCCTGTCGCACCCCCGACTTCGCCATCCCTACCAATGCGCCGCCACTGCCGCGCAGCCGATCAGGCCGGGCGTGGGATGGGTGATCAGGCGGATCGGGATCTCGCGCAGGAATTTCTCCAGCGGACTCTTGGCCTCGAAGGCGGCGCGGAAGGCGGCCTCGTCCATCAGCGGCGAGAGCTTCTGCACCACGCCGCCATAGAGGAAGACGCCGCCCTTGGCCGCGAACATCAGGCCGACATCGCCGGAAAAGCGGGCGAGATAGTCGAAGAACAGATGCGTGGCCTCCACCGCCACCGGATCGGCCCCCGCCACAGCCGCCGTGCCGATCTCGGCGGCGCTGCGCTCGGCGGGATGGCCGGCCAGGGTGGCGAGCGCGGTATCGATGCGCTGCAGGCCCGGGCCCGACAATACATGCTCGCCCGAAACGCGGCCGATCTTGCCGCGGATGAGTTCATGCGCCTTGGCCCAGTTCCCGGATGGCGCGCCGATCTCGGCATGCCCGCCCTCGGACGGCACCGCGATCCAGCGCGAGCCGCCGCGCACCAGGGCGCCGACGCCCAGCCCCGTTCCCGGTCCGAGCACCGCCATATTGCCACCGGCCACGGCGGTGGAGACGCTGCCGATCACCGTGGTGTCGGCCTGCGCCAGATGCGGCAAGGCATGGGCGACGGCCTCGAAATCATTGATCACGTCGAGGCGGGCAAAGCGCAGCTCCGCCGCCAGGGTCGGCGGATTGAACAGCCAACTCTGCCGGTTGGTCGGCCCGACCATCTCGCCCGCCACCGGCCCGGCTATGGCGACGACCCCGGCATTGGGCCGTTCGCCGACATCGGCGATATAGGCTTCGATCGCCTCCCGGAAGGTCGGAAACCGCTTGTTCTCGTAATGCCGCTCGCTGCGATAATCGGTGCGGCCCTGAACGACGAGGGCAAACCGGCTGTTGGTGCCGCCGATGTCGCCCAGCAAGGTCAGGTCTGTCATGAGAATCCGTCTTCTTGGTTGTTGCCTATGGCGTTTTACGACTTGATCGGGGCAGCAAGATGTAGCGCCTGCCTTCCTCGCGTCAAAGCCCTTTGAAGGATCGAGCCCGGATCAATCCGGCCGCCCTTCGTGCTGGCGCCAGGCCGGCCCGATCACCGGATGGGCCTGCAGGGTCTTGTACAAGGTCCGGAAAGCCGGCAAGGCCCGCGCCTGTTCATGCCAGCCGGCGATCATGGCGGCATAGACGTCGACGATGGTGACGATATCGCCGAGCAGGAAAGGCCCGACCATCTCATTGGCGAGCAGGGTGAAGATACGGTCGGAATCCCGCTTGGCCGCTTCGGCGACCGCGGCCTTCGCCGCCTCGCTGCCATCGGCCGTGAAGCGATCGGAATAATAGGTCCTCAAGGCCGCCGGATAGGCGTTGGTCGCCAGGAACATCAGCCAGCGCAGCGAGATGGCGCGCGCCGTCGAGCCCGCGGCCGGCAGCAGGCCGGCGCCGGCGGAGGCTTCGTCGATGGTGAGCAGGATCGCCGCCGTTTCGGTCAGCACCGTGCCGCTGGGCAGAATCACCGCCGGGACCTGCGCGGCGGGGTTGACAGCAAGGAAATCGGGGGCCTGCTGCTCGCCCTTGTCGGTATCGATCAGGATGCGCTCGGGCGTGATCCCCGCCCAGGCAAAGGCGACGTCGACCACCAGGGAACCGGTGCCGGGACACCAATAGTGCCGCCATTGCCGCATCGCGTCCTCCTCCCGAGCCTTATACTTGCCGTTTCATTGTTAGGCTGGATTCGCCGTCATTGCGAGTTCCTCCAATTCGCGGGATTGGCGGAGTTCGCAATGGCAGCCCTATGATCGGCACATATGAGACGCGACGGAGTGCCAGGCCTCGTTCAGAATCCCTTGATGATTTCCTCGACCATTTTCTTGGCATCGCCGAAGAGCATCATGGTGT
>NZ_JASGFM010000040.1:0-65360 GCF_047605565.1 Labrys sp. (in: a-proteobacteria) | reverse complement strand
CTTCCGCCTGCTCACGGCCGAAGCCGCCGTCGCCCTCCTGCACGCCAAGAAATAGCATGGCGCCGGCAGAAGGCGCGCTCCATGCCGGACGGGGCTTCAGCTTCTCAAGCGCTCGCCCCCTGGGTCGAAGGCAGGCTCGGCGAGGATGCGCGCCTTGCGCGAGGTGCCCAATATGACCACCGTCACGACATCGCCGGGCTGGGCCAGATCGGCCTTGACATAGGCAAGGGCCAATGACTGGCCGACCCAATAGCCATAGCTGCCGGAGGAAACCTGTCCGAGCGGGGTGCCGTCCGGCAGAAAGACGGGCTCGCCGCCGGTGGCGTCGGCATCCTCGGTCTCGATGGCCAGCGTGACGAGCCGATCGCGCGCCGGGTTGCCGGCGATGGCCGCATAGGCATCGCGATTGAGGAACTCGCCCTTGTCCAGCTTGATCAGGCGGGCGAGACCGGATTCCTGGGGCCAATATTCGGGTGAGTATTCCCGGCCCCAGCTGCCATAGCCCTTCTCGATACGCAGAGACGTCATCGCCCTCGCACCGACAGGGCCGGCACCGAGTTCCTTTCCGGCCGCGAGCAAAGCGCGATAGAGCGCTTCCTGGTCACCGGTCCGGCAGTGAAGCTCCCAGCCGAGGTCACCCGTGAAGGAAACCCGCAGGGCCACCACCTCGATGCCGGCTAGATTGAGATGGCGTGCCTGCATGAAGGGGAAGGAGCCGTTGGAAAGGTCTTCGAAGGTCAGGCCCTGCAGGAGTGCCCGCGCCTTGGGGCCGGCGACGCTGAACCCGCACAGGGCCTGCGTCATCGAGCGGAACAGCGTTCCCTCCGGCAGCAGCACCGCATTGAAGAAGCGCTGGTGATAGCGTTCCGCCATGCCGGA
This sequence comes from Labrys sp. (in: a-proteobacteria), assembly GCF_047605565.1. Classification (NCBI taxonomy): domain Bacteria; kingdom Pseudomonadati; phylum Pseudomonadota; class Alphaproteobacteria; order Hyphomicrobiales; family Xanthobacteraceae; genus Labrys; species Labrys sp. (in: a-proteobacteria). The sequence continues at coordinate 64,481 of NZ_JASGFM010000040.1, read as the reverse complement.
ACCGAAGACCATGTAGGAATCATCGGCGAGCTTGGCGACCGTGAAGTCGCCGGCAACGCCGCCTCGCCGGCCGATCAGGGGGGTGAGACGGATCTGGCCGGTCCGGTCCGGCATGCGATTGGCGAACAAAGCGTCGAGCCACGTCTGAGCACCCGGACCGGTGACTTCGTATTTGGCGAAATTGGAGATGTCGATGATGCCCGCATGCTCGCGCAGCATGCGCGCTTCCCGTCCCACCGGCTCCCACCAGTTCTGGCGCGTGAAACCGGCGGTCTCCTCCCGGGGCTCGCCCTCGGCGGCGAACCAGAGCGGATGCTCCCAGCCGAAATTCAGGCCGAAAACCGCGCCCATGCCCTGCTGCATCGCATAGGCGGGGCGCGTGCGCACCGGCCGGCCGGCGCTGCGCTCCTCATTGGGAAAGTGGATCTTGAAGCGATGGCCGTATTGGTCGCGAACCCGGGCCTTGGTGAAGGCCTTGTCGGCCCAGGCGCCGAAGCGGGCGAGGTCCCAGGCGAACATGTCGAGGGAAGGCTCGCCTTCGATCATCCATTCGGCCGCGAGCTTGCCCATGCCGCCCGACTGGGAGAAGCCCGGGATGATGCCGTTGCAGCAGAAATAGTTCTTCATTTCCGGCACGGGGCCGAACAGCACGGCGCTGTCGGGCGACCAGATCATCGGGCCGTTGATCACGCGCCGGATGCCGGTCGAGCCTAGCACCGGCACGCGTTCGATCGCCCGCATCATATTGTCCTCGATGCGGCTGAGGTCGTCGGGAAACAGCTCATGGCCGAAATTGGCGGGTGTCTCATCCTCGGCCCAGAACCGCATGTCGCGCTCATAAGCGCCGACCAGCAAGCCCAAGCCTTCCTGGCGCAGATAATATTCGCCGTCTCGATCGGCGACCGAGGGCAGGCGCCGATCGAGCGTGGCGATCTCGGGGATGGTCTGGGTGACGAAATACTGGTGCTCGGTCGGCATCAGCGGCAGGCTCAGCCCTGCCATGGCGGCCACCTCGCGGGCCCACAGGCCGGCGGCGTTGACGACCCATTGGGTGCGGATATCGCCCTTCGGCGTGCGCACGATCCAGCTGCCATCGGGCTGGGCCTCGGTGCCCGTCACCGGCGTGAAGCGGTGGATTTCGGCGCCGCGCTGGCGAGCCCCGGCGGCATAGGCGGCCGTCACCCCGGATGGGTCGACATTGCCGCCTTCGGGCTCGAACATGATGCAGCGTATGCCCGAGAAATCCACGAGCGGATGCAGTTTTTCGGCTTCGTTGCGCGAGACTTCATAGAAGTTCATGCCATAGCGGCGCGCCTTGGCCTCCTGCAGCCGCAGCTGGTGCTCGCGCTCGACGGTCTGGGCCAGATAGAGCGAACCGGGCTGGAAGATGCCGCAGCCCTGGCCGGTCTCGGCCTCGAGCTCCTTGTAGAGCGCCATGGTATAGTGCTGCAGCCGGCTGATATTGGTGGAATCGTGCAGGCCGTGAATGTTGGCGGCCGCATGCCAGGTCGATCCCGAGGTCAGTTCGTCCCGCTCCAGCAGGACGATGTCGGTCCAGCCGAGCTTGGCGAGGTGATAAAGGATCGAACAACCGATCAAACCGCCGCCGATGACGACGGCCTGGGCATGGCTACGCATGGAACGAACTTCCCGATGAACACTCATCCGGCGATGATCGGCTGCCCTTGGAAGGTCCGTGGCAGGGTGATCGCCTGACCGCCCAAGTCTAGGCAGCGGTGGGCAGGGCCGGTAGGCGGCCTTCCGGGCAAAAACACCGGGTTCGGCGAAGAATGACCAAATAAAACGAGGTCATTGGCCTCGCGATCTTCGCTTGTTGCCGAACCTGTCAGACCTAGGATCAGCTCGGGGAAGTCTATCGCTGGATCATCTCAGGCCATGTCGGCCCTGGCGCGGGCCAGGATCCATTCCTTCACGATCTTCACCACGCTGCCCTTGGATGAGGCATTGTCGGAAAGATAATAGCCCCAGGGGCTGGGCGGGCGCACGGCGAAGGGTTCGGCCAGGAGCCCTCTCTTCAGAAAGGGCCGGGCCAGCGAAAGCTGCACGGCGACGCAGCCCGCGCCGGCCGTCGCCAGTTCCAGGGCGATATTGGAGGAGTTGGTGCTGAGATATTTCTCATGCTCGGACGTCTCGATGCCGAGGGCCGCGCCCATGCATTGCCAATATTCCTGCCGGCTGTGCACGAAGATCCAGCCTTGCCGGAGGATATCGGCGGGGGAGCGGATCGCATTCGGCCCTGACAGGAATTGCGGGGCGCAGAGCAGAGCGAGACTCTCGTCCCACAGAGCCATCGCGGCCGGCGGCTTGTTGTCGAAACGCCTGGCGGCGATGGTGAGATCGGCGGCCGGCTCGCTGGGGTCCTCCCAGATCGTGCCATGCAGCACCACCTCGATGTCGGGATGCCGGGCATGGAAGGCGGCGATGCAGCCGGTGAGCCAGTTGGTGGCCAGCGTCGCCGGGCAGGAAATCACCACCGTCCGGTTCCTGACGGAGGCAAGGATGGCCTCGGTGGCGTGGTCGATCTGGTCGAGCGCCTGCCTGAGCGTCGGCAGGAAGGCCTCGCCCATCTCCGTCAGCTTCAGGCTGCGTGGATAGCGCACGAACAATTGCCGGCCGATATAATGTTCGAGCGCCCGCACATGGGTGCTGATGGCGGCCTGGGTATAGCCCAGTTCCTTGGCCGCCTCGGTAAAGCTCAGATGGCGAGCCGAGCATTCGAAGGAGCGGATGTAGTTGAGCGGAGGAGGGGGCTTCATGGCAGCTCTTGATGTTTGCCGGAAGCTAGTCCGACTGCCTTGGCCGGTTCAATGCCGTTTTTCGCCATGACATCATTTTTTTTGGGCAATGCCGCCAAACTAATCGCGTGAAAGGCTCGTCCCGCCGCACCTATCATGCCGAGTTGTCGGATGAATAAAACAGGGTGGGCGTAGCGGGTATGACACAGGACAGGCGTAGCGGGGGGCGCCGATCGAGAAGCATGCGGGGCGGGGGCATTCCCCAGCTGCCCTGGCAGCGCGTGTCGAATCCCTATTCACCCATGCAGATGCTGGATGAAGAGCGCATGGAGGTGCTGCATCGCAGTTCGATGCGCATCCTCTCCGAGCTCGGCATCCGGGTGATGAGCACACGAGCGATGGATCTGTTCGAAAAGGCCGGCGCGATCGTCGATCGCGAAAGCCAGACCATCCGTATCGACGAGACGCTGGTGAAGGAGGCGCTCCGCACCGCTCCGCGCCGCTTTACCCTGACCGGCCGCAATCCCGACAAGCAGCTCGAGATCGGCGGCAATGCGCTGGTCTTCGGCCTGGTAGCCGGGCCGCCCAACGTGCATGACCGCATCAATGGCAGGCGAGCAGGCAATCTAGCCGACTATGAGAACTTCACCCGCCTGGCGCATTATTTCAACGCCATCCATATCCTGGGCAACCAGGTCTGCGCGCCGATCGAACTGCCGGCCAATTCGCGCCATCTCGACACCTACAAGGCCAACCTCTCTCTCAGCGATCTGAGCTTCCACTGCAGCGCCATCGGGCGTGGCCGGGCCATGGACGCCATCGCCATGATGGCAATCGCGCGGGGCATCACGCTGGAGGAGATGCGCGCTTCGCCCGGCGTCATCACCATCATCTCCGTCAACTCGCCGCGTCTCTTCGACGACGCCATGGCGGACGGCCTGATGGCCATGGCCGAGCATGGCCAGCCGGTAACGGTCACCCCCTTCACGCTGATGGGCGCGATGACGCCGGTGACCCTGGCGGCTGCCCTGTGCCAGCAGAACGCCGAGGCCCTGTTCGGCGTGGTGCTGACGCAGCTCGTCAATCCGGGCACGCCGGTGATGTACGGGGCCTTCACCTCCAATGTCGACATGCGTTCGGGTGCGCCGGCCTTCGGCACGCCCGAGAACACCAAGGCCAACATCATCGCCGGCCAGCTCGCGCGGCGCTATGGCCTGCCCTACCGCACTTCCAATGCCAACGCCTCCAATGCTGTTGATCTTCAGGCCGCCTATGAGACGGAGATGGCGACCTGGGGCGCCGTCCTGGGTGGGGCCAACCTGATCTATCATGCTGCCGGCTGGCTGGAGGGGGGCCTCACGGCGTCCTATGAAAAGCTCGTCCTCGACGTCGAGATCCTCCAGAACATGATGGAGTTCCTGCGGCCCATGCCGTTCGAGGAGGACGATCTGGGCTTCGAGGCGATCAAGGCCGTGCCGGCCGGCGGGCATTTCTTCGGCAGCGAACACACGATGTCGCGCTACGAAACCGCCTTCTATCAGCCGATGCTCTCCAACTGGCAGAACTACGGCAGCTGGCAGGAGGCGGGCGCCCATGACGCACTCGACCGGGCGACGGGCCTCTGGCAGCACGCCTTGCGGGAATATCAGGAGCCCACTTTGGACGAGGCCGTTCGCGAGGAGCTCGAGGCCTATATCACGCGCCGGCGCACGGAGATCGGCGCCGGGGAACCCTGAAGGGATCGATGCCATGGAGACCAGGCCGAGCGAAAGGCAGGCGGGCGAGGCTATCCGCTTTGCCGTGCTGATGTTCCCGGGTTTTCCCCTGATGGCATTCAGTTCGGTGATCGAGCCGCTGCGCGCCGCCAACACGCTGTCGGGCAGGCGCTGCTATTCCTGGATCACGGTCGGGCCAGACGGCGCCAAGGTGCGGGCCTCCAATGGCATCGACATCAAGCCCGATTTCGGCGTTCGGAACGCACCGTCCGTCGATCGCATCGTGGTGTGCTCGGGCGGCGATGCCGATCACCTGGTTGCCGAGGATGCCATGGCCTGGATCCGCCGCAACCTCCGGGCCGGCGCCGATCTCGGATCGGTCGCCGACGCGGCTTTCCTGCTGGCCCGTGCCGGGCTGCTCGACGGCCATGCCTGCACCCTGCATTGGACCAGCCAGCCGGCTTTTCATGAGGCTTTTCCGGGCCTCGACATGCAGCGAGACCTCTATGTCATCGACCGGCGGCGCTTCACGGCGGCGGGCGGGGTGGGCAGCCTCGACATGATGCTGGACATGATCGGCCGCGACCATGGCAGCGAGCTGTCTTCCGGCGTTGCCGAATGGTTCGTGCACAGCCCGCTGCGGTCGAGCGTGGACCGGCGGCTGATGCCCCTGCGCCTCAGGACTGGGATAGGCGACGAGCTCGTGCTGGCCGCGGTGGCGATCATGGAGGATTGCGTCGAGGACCTCCTGCGGATGGATGCGCTGGCGCGGCGCCTCGGCGTATCGGCCGACAAGCTCGAGCGCTCCTTTCGCACCGAGCTCGGCGTCACGCCGAACCATTACTACCGCAGCCTGCGGCTGAGGCGGGCGGCCGACCTGCTCACCCATTCGAGCCTGCGGGTCGGCGAGGTGGCGCTGGCCTGCGGCTTCAACAACGCGGCCAATTTTTCCCGGGCCTTCCGCGACAGCTTCGGCTATGCGCCCCGGGGCGTGCGCCAGCGCAAGTCGATCTCCGGGGAGGCGCCCCGGATATGACGAGAAGGGTCACAAAAGACCGTCCAGCGGAATTGCGCATAGTTTTCGCGGAAAGCGCGCAAACAATGCGCGCGCGGGTTGGTCACTGTTCATGGACAGGAGAACGTTCATGAGCATTGTGGTTTTTGATCCGGATCGCGTCGAAGATGTCGACTTCAAGGATCGCATGCGCCATCCGGCGGCCGCGGATCCGGCCGGCGGCATGTGGCTTTCCGACACCGAGCCTTCCTTCATCGATGCCGATGCCCTGCGCAAGGGGCGCCTTGCCCGGCTGCGCCGATGGATGGCCGAGGCGGGGTATGGCGCGGTCGTGCTGTTCGACCCCTACAACCAGCGCTACGCCACCGGCTCGCGCAACATGTTCGGCTATTTCCTGCGCAATTCCACGCGCTATTTCTTCATCCCCACCGAGGGACCGATCGTCCTGTTCGAATATCCGCAGAGCTACCATGTCTCGATGGTGCTCGACACGGTCGACGAGGCACGGCCTTCCAAGCTCGTCTGGTCGTCGGTGTCGGGCCGGGACGACGAGACGGCCGGCCCCTTCGCCGACGAGATCACCGAATTCCTCAAGACTCATGGCGGCGGGTCGATGAAGCTCGGCCTCGATCGCTGCAGCCATCTGCAGGCGCTGGCGCTGCAAAAGCGCGGCTGCGACGTCAGGGATTGCCAGGGCGAGATCCTGGCGGTGCGTGCCGTCAAGACACCGGAGGAGGTCAAATGCCTTCAGGTTTCGATGGCCGGCGCCGAAGCCGCCGTCGCCGCGGTGCGGGAGGCGATCAAGCCCGGCGTTTCGGAAAACGACCTCTTCGCCATCATGTATCACGAGGTGATCCGGCAGGGCGGCGAATTCATCGAAACGCGTCTGCTGAGTTCGGGTCAGCGCACCAATCCCTGGTTCAACGAGGCGAGCGGACGCAAGATCCGCCCGGGTGAACTGGTGGCCCTCGATACCGACACCATCGGCTGCTACGGCTATTACTCTGATTTCTCCCGCACCTTCCGCTGCGGTCCGGGCAAACCGACGACCTATCAGAAGATGCTGTACCGCATGTCCTACGACCAGGTGCAGCACAATATCGGCATCGTGAAGCCGGGCATGGCCTTCCGCGAGATCGCCGAGAAGGCCTGGAAGATCCCGGAGCGCTTCGTCGACCAGCGCTACACCTCGGTGATGCATGGCGTCGGCATGCATGGGGAAACGCCCTTCATCGCCCATTCGATGGACTACGAGACCTATGGCCGCGACGGGCACCTTGTGCCCGGCATGGTCGTCTCGGTGGAAAGCTATATCGGCGAGAAGGGCGGGCGCGAGGGCGTCAAGCTCGAGGACGAAGTCCTGATCACCGAAACCGGGACGGAACTCCTGTCACGCTTTCCCTATGAAGACGAATTCCTGGAAGGGCAGATCTAAGTGAAACGGACGCTGCATATCGACCGCAACCGGATGGCCGCCATCTTCATCGATCTCCAGGAGGAGCATCGGGCCGACCCGCGCTATCTGGTCGAAGGCTATGCCGGCGTCCTGGCGCAGGCGCGCCGCCTGCAGGATGCGGCTCGCCGGTATGGCGTGCCGCTCTATCACGCCGCCTATGTCGTGGATCCGGCTGCACCTGGCCGCCCGTTCCATCCATTGCAGCCCGACGGGCGCTCGGCCTTCAGCGACAAGGACGATCCGCGCATCGCCATCTGCACCGAAGTGGCGCCGGCGCCAGGGGAAGCGGTCATCTTCAAATCGGAGCCGAGCCTGTTCGGCGCTGCCTCGCCGGCGGAAGAATTGCGGCGTAAGGGCATCGAATGGCTGGCCATCGCGGGGGTGTGGACCGAGGCCTGCGTCGATGCGACGGTCAAGGATGCGGTGGCCCTCGGCTTCCACGTGCTCCTGGTCAAGGATGCCTGCGGCACGGCCAGCACGGCCATGCACCAGACAGCCATCCTCAACCTGGCAAACCGGCTCTATGGCGGCGCGGTGGTGTCGACCGACGAAGCTTGCCATCTGATGGCGGGCGAGCCAGTCGAGGCCTGGCAGGTCAAGGGCTCGGTACCCCTGCGCTTTACCTACGAGAACGCCTCCGGTCTCTACGCGGAACTTTGAGGAGTGATTTGCAGCTACGAACGGCGGCAACAAAACGAGGATTGCGGCACAACGGCATGATGGAAATCCTGACTTTCATCTCCGACAATCTCCATGTGATCGGTGCCAGGGCACTCGAGCACATTTCCATCGTCTTCGTGGCGGTTGGCATCGCCATCGCCACGGCGGTGCCGATCGGCATTGCGATCACCCAGTCCAAAACCGCCGCCGACGCCGTGCTCTACCTCGCCTCGATCATGATCACCGTACCGTCCATTGCGCTGTTCGGGCTGATGATCCCGCTGCTTTCGCCCCTCGGCCACGGCATCGGCTATGTGCCGGCGGTGATTGCGGTGATCCTCTATTCGCAGCTTCCGATCATCCGCAACACCTATACCGCCATCGCCAATGTCGATCCGGCCTTGCGCGAGGCGGCGACAGGCATGGGCATGAGTACGGTTCAGAGGCTGCGCCAGGTCGAGATTCCCCTGGCCGTGCCGGTGATCATGGCAGGGGTGCGTACCGCCGTGGTGATGAATATCGGGGTGACCGCCATTGCCGCCTATATCGGCGCGGGCGGGCTCGGCACCTTCATCTCGCGCGGCATCAGTCAATCCGATCCCCGGCAACTGATCACAGGAGCCTTGGCCGTGTCCCTCCTGGCGATCGCCGCAGACCTGCTCCTTGCTCTGGTGCAGTGGCTGCTGACTTCCAAGGGCATCAAGGGCGGAGCGAGCCGATGATCCGTCTCGAACATCTGACAAAGACCTTCGAAACCGCGGGCAAGCCTTTCGTCGCCGTCGACGACATCAATCTGGACCTGCCGGCGGGGGAGATCTGCGTGCTGCTGGGACCGTCGGGCTGCGGCAAGACGACGACCATGAAGATGATCAACCGCCTGATCCAGCCCACCGGCGGCAAGGTCTATATCGACGGCAAGGATACCAGCGCCACCGACCCGATCCAGCTCCGCCGCTCGATCGGCTACGTCATCCAGCAGATCGGCCTGTTCCCCAACAAGACCATCTGCGAGAACATCTGCGTGGTGCCCGATCTCCTCGGCTGGGACCGCAGGAAATCGCGTGCCCGGGCGGGCGAACTGCTCGAACTGGTGGGCATGCAGCCCGACCTCTTCCTCAGCCGCTATCCGCGTGAACTGTCCGGCGGCCAGCAGCAGCGCGTCGGCGTGCTGCGCGCGCTCGCCGCCGATCCGCCGGTGATGTTGATGGACGAGCCCTTCGGCGCGATCGACCCGATCAATCGCGAGGTGATCCAGGACGAGTTCCTGAAGATGCAGCAGGCGATCCGCAAGACCATCATCTTCGTCTCGCACGATCTCGACGAGGCGGTGAAGATGGCCGACAAGATCGCCATCTTCCGCAGCGGGCGCCTGGAGCAATATGCCAGCCCCGACGCATTGCTGGCCAGGCCGGCCAATGCCTTCATCGAGAATTTCCTCGGTTCCGACCGGGCCCTCAAGCGCCTGCGGCTCGTCACGGCGGGAGAGGCGATGGCCGCGGAGTTCGATGCGGTGCGGCCCGAGGATCCGATCGCGCTCGCGCTCGATAAGATGCAGGCTTCGGGCCAGCACGCCATCATCGTGGTTGCGGCGGACGGCAAACCCGAAGGCCTGCTCGCGCTCGACCGCGCCAGGACTGCGACCGGGACTGTCGGTGACCATGCGCGCCCGGTCGAGACCACGGCCGCGCTCCATTCGGACCTGCGCAATGCGGTGGCCTCGATGTTCGCCCAGGACATGCCGGTGCTGCCCTGCGTTGACGAGGCCGGGCAGCTCAGGGGCGTCCTGACTTATCGCTCGATCGTCGCCAGCCTCAGCCATGCCGGAGAAGCGGGATGAGCGGGCCTGCGGCAGCCATCGCGACCAGTCCGGGCAGAGGGCGTTCACACCTCTTGGTACCGCTCGCGATGTGGGCGGTGCTGCTCGCCATCTGCGTGTGGCTGTGGCTCAGCGGTATGGCGGGCGAGATCCTCGCCTATTGGGACGACATCACCTATCTGAGCGTGCAGCATATCGAGCTGGTGGCCTGGGCGGGTGGGCTTGCCATCCTCACCGCCGTTCCCGTGGGCATCCTGCTGTCGCGGCCGGCCCTTCGGCGCTTTTCCGAATTCGTGATGCAGGTCTTCAATCTGGGCAGCACCATCCCGACGCTCGCCATCCTCGCCTTGTCGATGACCTGGCTCGGCATCGGCACCCTGCCATCCGTGTTCGGGCTGTGGGCAGCGACCTTGCTGCCGATCGTACGCAACACCTATGCGGGGCTCAGGGCAGTCCCGCCCCATCTCCTGGAGGCCGCGCGCGGCATGGGCATGACGCCGCTGCAGACCCTGTGGCGGGTGGAATTGCCCAATGCATTGTTCGTCATCTTCGGTGGCATCCGCACCGCGCTGGCGATCTGCGTGGGCTCGGCCCCGCTCGCCTTCCTGATCGGGGCGGGGAGCCTGGGCGAACTGATCTTCACCGGCATCGCCCTCGACGAGCTGCCGATGATGCTCGCCGGCGCCATTCCCACCGCGATCCTGGCCGTGCTCACCGATTTCTTGGTCGGCCGGCTGCAATATTACCTCGTCCCGCGAGGCATCAATCCGCTGCGCTGAACAGCGGCAACAAGCAACAGAGGGAAAAGACGATGACAATGCTGAAGAAACTGGGCAGGAGCGTGTGTTCGGGCGTGTTTTCAGCCGTCGTGCTGGTGGCTGCCGGGGGCGTGGCCCTGGCGGCCAATCTGACGGTCGGCGGCAAGGATTTCACCGAGCAGCAGATCATCGCCGAGATGACGACGCAGCTTCTGACCGCCAAGGGCTATACGATCGACAAGAAGAACGGCATGGGCACCAAGATCGTCCGCGCTGCCCTGGAGAACGGCGAGGTCGATCTTTACTGGGAATATACCGGCACCTCCCTCGTCACCTTCAACAAGGTGACCGACAAGCTCTCGCCGCAGGCGACCTATGATCGGGTCAAGCAGCTCGATGGCGAGAAGGGGCTGGTCTGGCTGGCGCCTTCCAAGGCCAACAACACCTATGCCATGGTGGTGCGCAAGGACAACCCGAAGACCGACGGGCTGAAGACAGTCTCCGACATGGCCGCTGCCTACAAGGCCGGAACGGCGCTGATGATGGGCACCACGGCCGAATTTCCCAAGCGCCAGGACGGATTGCTCGGCCTCCAGAAGACCTATGATTTCGAGGCCGGCCGGGCCAACGTCAAGCCGATGGACCTTGGCCTTGCCTACAGGGCTTTGGCCAACAAGGATCTCGACGTCATCTCTGCCCAGGCGACCGACGGCCAGATCGCGGCGCTGGGGCTGCGCGTGCTCGCCGACGACAAGGGTTTCTTTCCCAACTATGCCCTCACGCCTGTGGTGCGCAAGACCGTGCTCGACGCCCATCCCGACCTGAAGCCGACCCTCGAGGCGCTCTCGGCCAAGCTCGACGACGCCACTATGCAGAAGCTGAACGGCGAGGTCGACGTCGACAAGAAGACGGTCGAAGTCGTCGCGGCCGATTTCCTCAAGCAGAACGGCCTGAAGTGAGCCCGATGGGCCGGCCCTGACAGGGCTGGCCCCATTCTTCCCAAATTTTCGCGCCAGTGCCGTCCGAGGGCGGCCGGCAGGAGGACAGACCATGATCAGCATTCTGCCGAAGCGCGCGATCGCCGCCTTGTGCGTCGCAGCCTCCTTCGTGGTGTCGACGACGGCCTTTGCAGCCACGCTCACGGTCGGCGGCAAGGACTTCACCGAACAGTTCCTGCTGGCCGAGATGACCAAGCAGCTCCTGGAGAGCAAGGGCTATACGATCAACAAGAAGGACGGCATGGGCACCAATATCGTGCGTGCCGCCCTGGAGAACGGACAGGTCGACCTCTACTGGGAATATACGGGCACCTCGCTGGTGACCTTCAACAAGGTGACGGAGCCGCTCTCGCCCGAGCAGACTTATGCCAAGGTCAAGGAACTGGATGGCGCCAAGGGGCTGGTCTGGCTCGCCCCCTCCAAGGCCAACAACACCTATGCATTGGCGATCCGGCCGGGCAACGCCAAGACGGACGGTCTCAAGACCTTTTCCGACCTCGCTGCCGCCTACAAGGACGGCAAGCCGGTCCTGCTCGGGGCCACGGCCGAGTTTCCCAAGCGCGAGGACGGCCTGATCGGCCTGGAGAAGAAATACGGCTTCAAGGCCGGCCGTTCCAATCTGCGGCCGATGGAGATCGGGCTCGTCTATAATGCCCTCGCCAGCGGCGACATCGACGTGGCCACGGTGGGCGCCACCGATGGGCGCATCGCTGCCATGAAGCTGACCCTGCTCAAGGACGACAAGGGCTTCTTCCCGAACTACGCACTCGTCCCGGTCGTCCGCCAGGCCACGCTCGATGCCCATCCGGACCTGAAAGCCACGCTCGAAGCGCTGTCGGCCAAGCTGGACGATGCCACCATGCAGACGCTGAACGGCGAGGTCGACGTCCACAAGAAAGCGATCGAGGATGTCGCCAAGGCCTATCTCAAACAGACAGGATTGCTTTGATTTTGGTGGGCACCTGGACTTGCACGATGAATTACCGTCATTGCGAGCGCAGCGAACTAATCCAGGGCTTCGGACGCAGTGTTGGTAACCTCTGGATTGCTTCGCTGCGCTTGCAATGACGAGCGAACTGCCGACGAGACCTCACCTCATGCCTGCCTGCGGTACCCGATAATGACGCCGGACTACACTCGACTGATAGACGCCGAAACCTGGGGCTTCATCAACCGGACGAATGCCTTCTATCCGCCTGAGGCGGTCGACTGGCCGATCGAACGCAACCGGGAGGTCTATGATCGGATGGCCCGGGCCTTTCATGCCGGTCGTCCCCCCGGCATAGCCGTCGAGACCACGGCTGTGGAGACACCGAGCCATGTCATCCCGATCCGGATCTATTCGACAGAACGTGGCAATGATCGCGCGACGATCCTCTATTTCCACGGCGGCGGCTTCGTGCTGGGCGGCCTCGACAGCCATGACGACGTCTGTGCAGAGTTCTGCGCGGCAACAGGACTGGCGGTCGTCTCGGTCGACTATCGCCTGGCGCCCGAACATGGGGGAACGGCAGCGCTGGAAGATGCCATCGCCGCCTATGACTGGGTAACGGCCGGCCTCGAACGTCCGGTGGTGCTGGCGGGCGATTCAGCCGGCGGCAATCTCGCCGCCTGCCTGGCAGATCATGTGGGCAGAGAGGGGCGGGGACCGATCGGGCAGGCGCTGATCTATCCCCTCTTGGGAGCCGATATCGACAAAGGTTCCTATCTGACCCATGCCGAAGCGCCCCTGCTGACGACCCGCGACGTCCTCTATTATCGCGACGTGCGCAGCGGCGGCATTGATTGCAGCAAGGATCCGCGCTTCACGCCACTCGCGAGCTCGAGCTTCCGTCATCTGCCGCCGACCGTCGTCGTCACGGCTCAATGCGACCCGCTTTCTTCCGATGGCGAGGTCTATTGCGGCCGGCTGCGCGTCGAGGGCGTGCCTGCTTCCTGGCACGAGGAGGAGGGCCTGCCGCACAGTTTTCTGAGGGCCCGCGGGATGTCATCGCGGGCCAGGGCGGCGATGGAACGCATCACCCAGGCCCTCACGACACTGGCGGCCGGGAAACGGGCCTAGGCAAGGCGCCGGCAGCGCCACCCGCATCGATATCAGGAAGGAACGAGCAATATGGTCAAGATCTCGCAGGTGCGCGTCAGGCCGCTGGTGCTGCCTCTCAAGCAGCCCTACCACTGGTCCTATGGCATCAGGGAGAATTTCGCCGTCAATCTGATCGAGATCGAGGCCGACAATGGCATGGTCGGCATCGGCGAATGCACCGTGGCACCGGACCAGGCCGGGACGGCGGCGATCCTCAGGCGCCTGACGGGCCATCTGGTCGGCCAGTCCCCCTATGACGTCGCGCCGCTGATCGCACGCATCTTCCACCAGGAATATCTCGGCCATGGCGCCAATATCATGCGTGCGGCCAACCAGATGTTCTCGGGCGTAGACATGGCGATGTGGGACCTGCAGGGCAAGCTTGCCGGCCTGCCGGTCCATCGTCTCCTTGGCGGGGCCCATCGCCCGGCCGTCGGCTATTTCTACTTCCTGCAGGGGGAGACCGCCGAAGAACTGGCACGTGACGCTGCTGAGGGCCGGGCGCGTGGGGAGCGCGTCTTTTACCTGAAGGTTGGCCGGGGCGAGAAGCTCGACCTCGAAATCACCGCGGCGGTGCGCCGCGAAATCGGCGATGCGCGCCTGCGGCTCGATGCCAATGAAGGCTGGGGCGTGCACGAGGCGATCAACATGTGCCGCAAGCTGGAGAAATTCGAGATCGAGTTCATCGAGCAGCCGACGGTGAGCTGGAGCATCCCGGCCATGGCGCAGGTGCGGGAATCCGTCGGCATCCCGATCGTCGCCGACCAGGCGGCCTTCACGCTCTACGACGTCCACGAGATCTGCCGCCAGCGCGCTGCCGACATGATCTGCATCGGGCCGCGCGAAATCGGCGGCATCCAGCCCATGCTGAAGGCGGCGGCTGTCGCCGAGGCGGCGGGGCTGAAGATCTGCATCCATAGTTCGTTCACTACCGGCATCACCACCTGTGCCGAGCACCACATCGCACTTGCCATCCCCAATCTCGATGATGGCAATCAGATCATGTGGCAGCTGGTGCAAAAGGATATCGTGGCCTCGCCTGATCTCGACCCGAAGCAGGGCCGGATCGAGGCCCTCCAAGGGCCGGGCCTCGGTTTCGAGCTCGACGGGGATCTGATCGGGGACGGCGAGAGGCGATTTGCGCAGGCGGCGTGAAGCTGGCAGGTCGCTCGCCGATGGAGCGCAACGGCCTTGGTATCGTGCCTTTGTGCGCCCGGTCAAAGGCCGAGCGCGACTTTTCGCCCGTCGAAGAAGGCATAGGGGGCCTGGCGCGGCGCGGCGCAATCGCCGATCTCGACATAGGATATGCCCTGGGCCGCCAGGTCCGATGCAAGCCAGCTTGCCGGCAAGTTGGTCATGGCCAGCACCAGGCTGTCGGCTGCAATAAACGACCGTTCGCCGCTGTTATGGTCGATGATCGTGGCGCCCTGGCCATGCCATTCGGCAATGCTGACCTCGACCTGCCAGGTGACGCCGAGCTTTTTGAGGGTCCGCCGCAGGGGAACGTCGGCGGTAGTGCGCTGCAGTTCCTTGCCGACAAAGGCATCGGGCGTGAGGATGGTGACCTCGTGGCCTTCCTCAGCCAGCTTCCAGGCCGTTCCGCCGCCGCGCCAGCCCCCGCCTTCGTCGAGCAGCAGCACCCGTTTGCCGGGGCGGGTCTGTCGGCTTATGACGGCCTCGATCGAAAAGACATTGCCCTTATCGATGCCGGGCAGCGTTTCGATGGCTGGAAGGGCCTTCTGGAAGCCGGTGTCGGGCGGCAGGGAGCCGGTGGCAAGGATGACGGCGTCCGGCGCCATCACCGCCACGTCGTCGGCCTCCATATAGCAGTTCAGGCGGACATCGACGCCGAGCTTGTGCAGCTGGCGTTCATACCAGGCAAGGAGATCGAGGATCTGGGCGCGGCGCGGCTGCAGCCCGGCGAGGTGGAAATTGCCGCCCAGCCGGCTTGAGGCCTCTGCCAGCGTCACCTTGTGCCCGCGCTCGGCGGCGACGCGGGCGGCCTCAAGGCCCGCCGGTCCGCCACCCACCACCAGGACGTTCCTTGGCGTGGTGGCCGGCTCGAAGCGGTCGCCGCCCCACATGAACTCCCGCCCGACGGAGGGATTGATCAGGCAGCTGATCCAATAGTCGCGCGAGCGGCGTCCCCAGCACATCTGGTTGCAGGAGATGCAGCCCCTGATGTCTGCGGCGCGATCTTCGCTGGCCTTTCGAGCCAGATGCGGGTCGGCGATCTGGCCGCGTACGATAGAGACCAGGTCGGCCGAGCCTTCACTCAGCACCGTTTCGGCATTTTCGGGCGTGCGGATATGGCTTTCGGCAATGACGACTGCATGCGTCGTCACGGCCTTGATCCTGGCCGCCAGATCCGCACCGAGCTTTTCGGGATAGAGAAAGGTCGGCATCAGCTTGTGAAAGTCGAGATAACCGCCGGAACCACAGGTGACGTAGTCGATCAGGCCTTGGCGGTCGTGCAGGCCGACGATTTCGGCCAGTTCGTCGCGGCTGAGCGCGACGCTGTAGTCAGGCTCGTCGCTGATGGCCAGGCCGATGATGAAGTCTTCGCCGCATGTCTCGCGGATGCGGGTGAGGATTTCCCGCGACAGGCGCATGCGGTTCTCCAACGTGCCGCCCCATCGGTCCTGGCGGCGATTGGTCCAGGGCGTCCAGAACTGGTCGACTAGGCCGAGATAGGCTGCCCAGACCTCCACGCCATCGAAGCCGGCGGCGCGGCACCGGCGCGCGGCCTCAACGAAGCCCTCGATCGTCTCCCAGATCTCGGCCTCGCTCATCGCGTGCGAGCCGTCGCTGTCATGATAGCTCGGCAGGCCCGACGGGGACCAATGCGGATGGAAGGAGTTGTCGGAATCGCCATGGGCGCCGATGTGGTAGAGCTGCTGGATGGCGACGGCACCATTGTCCTTGATGGCGCCGACGAGTTTTTTGAACGGGGCGATGACGCTGTCGTCGCAGGGGCGGAAATTGCCGCGGGTAAGGATGGCGGCGGGGTGGACGGGCATCGGCTCCACCACGATCATGCCGGCACCGCCCTTGGCACGCTCGGCATAATAGGCGGCATGCCGCTCCGTCGGCAGTCCGTTCACCGCCATGTTGGCAGTGTGGGCGCCGAAAACGATCCTGTTCCTCAGCGTGCGCGTGCCGATCGTGAGGGATGAAAACAGGCGGGAGAACTGCTTGGACACCGTGGCCATCCGGCGGGTTGAGAGGGGGGCGAGGGGCAGAACGTTTGGCTCGGCCCCCCCGGATTTCTTGCCTCGGCTGTCGCCCGTCAGTGCGAGGGCACGACGGCGGCAGCGAGCTGCCTGAGATTCACCACGCCGATGGGCTTGCCCGCCGGGTCGAGGACGGCGACGTCGTCATGCGGCTGGTGAGCGAGCAGCCGGATGGCGCCTTCCAGGGTGGAGCCGGACGAGACCGTCATGCCCTTTGTCTCGTAGCCCTCGGCGAGGGGGGACATGATCGCGTCCACCTGGATGACGCGGCCGCGATTCACTTCCTTGACGAAGTTCTCGATGTAGTCGTCGGCCGGATTGAGCACGATGTCCTGGCTCGTGCCCTGCTGGATCACTTCCCCGTCGCGCAGGATAGCGATGCGGTCACCCAGCCGCAGCGCCTCGTCGAGATCGTGCGTGATGAACACGATCGTCTTCTTGATCTCCCGCTGCAGGTCGAGGAGCACGGATTGCATGTCCATGCGGATGAGGGGATCGAGCGCGGAAAAGGCCTCGTCCATCAGCAGGATCGGGGCGTCGTTGGTAAGCGCGCGGGCGAGGCCGACGCGCTGCTGCATGCCACCCGACAGCTGGTTGGGATAGCGGGCCTCGAAGCCGCTGAGGCCGACCCGCTCGATCCAGCGCATCGCTTCCTCGACCTGCCGGGCGCGCGGCACGCCCTGCACTTCGAGGCCGTAGACCGTGTTCTCCAGGATGGTGCGGTGAGGCAGTAATGCAAATTTCTGAAAGACCATCGCCGTCTTGTGCCGGCGAAACTCGCGCAATTCGCGCTGGTTCATCTTGACGACGTCCTCGCCGCCGACCAGCACCTCGCCGTCTGTCGGGTCGACGAGGCGGTTGATGTGCCGGATGAGCGTGGACTTGCCCGATCCGGAGAGGCCCATGATGACCTGGATGCCACCGGCCGGCATACTGATGTTGATGTTGCGCAGGCCGAGGACATGACGATGCCGTTCGTTGAGCTCGGCCTTGGTCGCGCCCTGCCGAACGAGCTCAACCATCGCCTTGGCATTTGGTCCGAAGATCTTGGAAAGGTTACGGATATCGATTCCATACTGGTTCGTGCCTTCAGCCATGGACTGTCTCCCGGTGCTTCTGGAGGCGGCGGCCATAGGCCTGGCTCACCCGGTCGAAGATGACGGCGATGCCGACGATCGCCAGGCCGTTGAAGATGCCGAGGGTGAAATACTGGTTGGCGATGGCCTTCAGCACCGGCTGGCCGAGTCCCTGGACGCCGATCATCGAGGCGACGACCACCATGGCGAGCGCCATCATGATCGTCTGGTTGATGCCGGCCATGATGGTTGGCAAGGCAAGGGGAAGCTGGACGTTCTTGAGTTTCTGCCAGCCGGAGGATCCGAAGGCGTCGGCCGCCTCGAGAACATCCTTGTCGACGAGGCGGATGCCGAGATTGGTGAGGCGGATGATGGGTGGAATGGCGTAGATGACCACGGCGATCAGGCCGGGCACGCGGCCGATCCCCAGCAGCATGACGACAGGGATGAGATAAACGAAGCTCGGCATGGTCTGCATGACGTCGAGCAGGGGATTGACCGTCTTCTGCAGGCGGTCATTGAGCGACATCAGAATGCCGATGGGAATGCCGATCACGATGGAGAGCACCGTTGCCACGAAGATCATCGAGATCGTGCGCATGGTGTCGTCCCACATGCCGAAGTAGCCGATCGCCAGCAGGGTCACGAGGCAAGCGAGCACCACCGCCCAGCTGCGGCTGGCGAACCAGGCGATGGCCAGGATGATCAGGATGATGACCGGCCAGGGCGTCTGCGTCATGAAGCGCTCGGCCTGCATCAGAAAATACTGAAGCGGCGAGAAGAAGCTCTCAATGGCATCGCCATAGGTGCGTGTGAACGTGCGGAACCCCTCGTCGATTGCCTTCTTGAGGTCACGAAGGCTGTCGTCGTTCATATGGGGAAACTTGTAGAACCATTCCATCGGATAACCCCTCTTCGCCGCGATGGCAGCCCTGTTGTTCTTGTATGGGCGTCACGAAAGCGGCGCGCGCGATGCGCGCCGCCTTTTTGCCATCAGAGCGCGGCCTTGATCTTGTCGGCCGCCGCCGGGGAGACCCATTGCGTCCAGATGTCGGGATTTTCCTTCAGGAAGTGCTTGGCGCCGTCCTCGCCATTGGCCTGGTTGTCGGTCATCCAGGCCATCACCTTGTTGACGGTATCGTTGTGCCAGGCGCGCTTCTTCAGATAGTCCATGACGTCGGGAGTGACGCGTTCGGAGAACTTCTTGGCGACCAGCGTGTAGACCTTGTCGGGAACCCAGGCATTGGGCTTGGGATCGGCACAGTCGGCGACGGTATTGCAGCGCTTCCACTCTGCCTCGTCGCGCGGATAGCCGTTGTCGAGGCGCACCATCTCATATTTGCCCAGTAGCGCAGTCGGCGCCCAGTAATAGCCCATCCATCCCTTCTTGCGTTCATAGGCCTTGGCGATCGAGCCATCGAGGCCCGCCGCCGAACCGGTGTCGACCAGCCTGAAATTGGCCTTCTCGGCATTGTAGGCCTTGTAGAACTGCGCCGTCACCACGGTGCCGCCCCAGCCCTGCGGGCCGTTGTAGATGGCACCCTTGCTGGAGTCCTCGGGGTCCGGGAAGAGTTCGGGATGCTTGAGGGCGTCGCCGATCGTCTTGATGTCGGGATGGGCATCGGCCACATATTTGGGAATCCACCAGCCCTGCACACCGCCATCGGGCAGGGAGATCGCGGCCGTGATGAGCTTGCCCTCGTCCATGCCGCGCTTGACCACGTCCGGCAGGAGATCGATCCAGGCCTCCGGCGCGATGTCGGGCTCGCCCTTCTCGGACATGGAGGTAATCGTCGGCACCGTGTCGCCCACCGTGATCTCGGCGGTGCAGCCATAGCCGTTGTTGAGGATGAACTTGTCGATGTTGGATAGCACTTCGGCGCTCTGCCAGTTCATGCTGGCAATGGACACCGAGCCGCATTCGGCCGCCTGAGCCAGCGATGTCGGCCCGGCCAGGCCGAGGGCAAGGCAACTCGTCAACAGTAGTTTCTTCACGGTCATATCCCTCTGCTTCAGGCGGCTTTGTCAGGCTGTCGGTGCGCCGCCGTCACCGTGCCCCTTGCAGCTAGGTCGACAGACCCATGCTGATGGATTTCCGGAACGCCGCGGCGAGACCCGCCCCGACGGCTTCGTCGAAGCCGTTCGCCTGCATCGCCTCGATGGCGGCGGCGGTGGTGCCTCGGTAGTCGAGAAACACCTCGACCGTGTCCGCCGGGTCATAGCCATTCTTTTCAAACAGCCGCCCCGTGCCGATGAGAAGCTGGGTCACGGCCTGCCGGGCCACTTTCGCCTCGATGCCGTGGGCGGCGGCGTGACGCGCCATCGCCGTAGCCAGCAGCGCCGGAAAGGCGGGGCCTGAGCCGGCAAGGCCGGTCAGATAGTCCAGTTCGCTCTCGCTCTCGAGTTCGGCACCGGTGCCGCAGGCCTCGAATATCCGGCCCACGAGGCGGCGCTCCTCCGCCGATACCGCCGCAGAGGCAACCCAGGGCGTGAAGGAGGCCCGTACTTCGGCCGCGGCGTTGGGTAGCGAGCGCACTACCCGGTCGGAGCCAACGCCCGCAACGAGCTGTTCCAGGCGAATGCCCGCCATGACGGAGATGATGAGTCTGCCCGCCGCCTCGATGTTCAGCGCCGGCCAGTCCACCGGGCGCACGCTGACGACAATGAGATCGACGCTGTCGGCGAGGTCCTGATTGTCCCGGGTCCAGCGTGCGCCGGGAAAGCGGGTCGGCTCGCCGCTACGGAGGGAAAGGACCAGATGCTCGGGTGAGGTGATGCCGGCATTGAGCAGGGCCTGGACGATGGCGCCGCCAAGCCAGCCATTTGCGCCGATCACGCCGATTTTCAGAGGCTCTCTCATCGTGCGTTGCTCATGGGGGTGGCGCAGAACCAGGGCTGGCGATGAGACGGCCACGGTTTCTCCGGTTGGAAAGCGCCGCCGCTCATGGACGGGGACATGCTGCCATAGGTATCCGTTTAGAAGCAATAAAAATGTACACCATTGTCAAAAAACATGACTAGTTCGTTAGCTCATGATTGACACTGGTGTACATTCTGCCTAGCATTTTCGACGCATATGCAACGCTGGACACCGAGCCATGTCGAACGATCCCCTCCTGCAACCCTTTCAGCTCAAGCATCTCACGCTGCGCAACCGCATCATCGTGACCTCGCATGAGCCGGCCTATCCCGAGGACGGCATGCCGAAGGAGCGCTATCGGGCCTATCACGTAGAGCGGGCCAAGGGCGGGGTCGCCATGACCATGACGGCGGGCTCCGCCGCCATTTCGAAGGACAGCCCGCCGGTCTTCAACAATCTGCTCGCCTACAGGGACGAGATCGTCCCCTGGCTCAAGGACCTGACCGACGCCGTTCATGAGCATGGCGCAGCGGTGATGATCCAGCTCACGCATCTTGGCCGCCGCACGCGCTGGGACAAGGGCGATTGGCTGCCTGTCGTGGCACCGTCCCACCAGAGGGAAGCCTCGCATCGCGCCTTTCCCAAGAAGCTGGAAGACTGGGACATCGCGCGCATCATCAAGGATTTCGCCGACGCGGCCGAGCGCATGAAGGCCGGCGGCATGGATGGCATCGAGCTCGAGGCCTACGGCCATCTGATCGACCAGTTCTGGTCACCGCTCACCAACGAACTGGATGGCCCCTATGGCGGATCGCTCGAAAATCGCCTGCGCTTCGGCTTCGACGTATTGAAGGCCATTCGCGAACGGGTCGGGCCCGACTTCATCGTCGGCGTGCGCTACACGGCCGACGAGCAGCTGGAAGGCGGCACGACCAAGGAAGAGGGGCTGGAGATTTCACGCCGCCTCAAGGACAGCGGCCTGATCGATTTTCTCAACGTCATCCGCGGCCATATCGATACCGATGCCGGGCTGACCGATGTCATTCCGATCCAGGGCATGGCGAACTCGCCGCATCTCGATTTCGCGGGTGAGATCCGCGCTGCTACGCAGTTTCCGACCTTCCACGCCGCCAAGATTCCGGATGTCGCCACGGCACGTCACGCCATCGCCGCAGGTAAGGTCGACATGATCGGGATGACACGTGCCCACATGACGGATCCGCATCTGGTCCGCAAGATCATCGAAAAACGCGAGAACGACATCCGGCCCTGCGTCGGCGCCAATTACTGTCTCGACCGCATCTATCAGGGCGGAGCCGCCTATTGCATCCACAATCCGGCCACCGGCCGCGAGCTGACCATGCCGCATGCCCTGCAGCCGGCGGCAGTCCGCAAGACCGTCGCCATCGTCGGCGCCGGTCCGGCGGGCCTGGAGGCGGCCCGCGTCGCTGCCGAGCGGGGGCACCGGGTCGTCGTCTTCGAGGCTGCCGGCAAGCCGGGCGGGCAGGTCAGGCTCACTGCCCAGAGCCCGCGGCGCAAGGAGATGATCAGCATCATCGAGTGGCGCATGAGCCAGTGCGAGAAGCTGGGCGTGACCTTCCATTTCAACAGCTGGGCGGATGCCGACAGCATCGGGGCCGAGAAGCCGGACGTGGTGATCGTCGCCACCGGCGGGCTGCCGCATACGGAAGTGCTCTCCAAGGGCAACGAGCTCGTCGTCTCCGCCTGGGATATCATCTCCGGCGATGTCAAACCCGGTTCCAACGTGCTCATCTTCGACGATGCCGGCGACCATGCCGGCTTGCAGGCTGCCGAGATCCTGGCGCAGGCCGGGGCGAAGGTGGAGATCATGACGCCGGACCGCTCTTTCGCGCCCGAGGTCATGGCGATGAACCTCGTGCCCTATATGCGTTCCCTGCAGAAGCTGGATGTCACCTTCACCGTCACCTATCGCCTGCTTGCCGTCGAAAAGGCGGGAAACCAGCTGGTTGCCCACATCGGCAGCGACTATGGCGGCATTGTCAGGCAGCGCAGCTTCGACCAGATCGTCGTCAATCACGGCACGATCCCGCTCGACGACCTCTATTTCGAATTGAAGCCGTCCTCGAGCAATCTCGGCGAGATGTCCTACGAGCAATTGATCGCCGGCCAGCCCCAATCCGTGGTTCGCAACGGGGAGGGCCAGTTCCAGCTCTTCCGCATCGGTGATGCGGTTGCCGCTCGCAATACCCATGCGGCCATCTATGATGGCCTCAGGCTGGCCAAGGATATTTGATCGCGAGGGTTTCGATGACGCAGCGGAGCATGGTCCTTCAGAATTTCGTCGATGCAGCCCGGGAGGCTTTCGGTCAATTCGCGCAGGCCCCCGAGGCACGCCGGTCCATCGGAGAGATCTTCAGGGTGCTGGAAGAGCCAAGGGAGGCAAGAGCAGGCGCTGGCGCTCGCCTTCCGGCTTGCGAGCATCTCGATCAGGCTCTTGGGCTCGAAACAGGCCACACGACGCTCGTCAGGCTGCTGGAATGCTTCAGGGCGGTCGAGCCCGACCTCCAATGGCGCCGACGTCCGAACAATGACGGCACGGCCAGCACCAATTTCGAGGACGGGCACGCCAATGCGATGCTTCTGGGCCCCGGTGGCCTGGAGGAACGCGGGGACGTCTGGCTCGGCGTGTCGCTGATGGCGCCGAAGGTACGCTATCCCGACCATGACCATGCCCCGGAGGAGGTCTATCTGGTATTGTCGGACGGCGAGTTCCGGCAGGGGGAGGGAGACTGGTTTTCGCCAGGGATTGGCGGCTCGTTCTACAACAGGCCCGGTATCAGGCATGCGATGCGCTCGCTCGACACGCCGCT
The DNA here is from genome assembly GCF_047605565.1 of Labrys sp. (in: a-proteobacteria). Lineage (NCBI taxonomy): Bacteria > Pseudomonadati > Pseudomonadota > Alphaproteobacteria > Hyphomicrobiales > Xanthobacteraceae > Labrys > Labrys sp. (in: a-proteobacteria). The sequence continues at coordinate 41,203 of NZ_JASGFM010000040.1, read as the reverse complement.
GTTCGCCTTCTGGGCCTTGCAGGCGGGTAACCGGCCCTGAGGGAGCCCTGGGCTGATCGGGGCCCGAAACAAGTTACGCCCTGAAGTCATGCCTGGCGTGGAACCGATCGAGTTCGCGCTGTTCAGGCCGGACACCGGTGAAGATCTCGACATATTCGGGAATGCGCTTCATGCGAACGCCGACATCTTCCTGCGTCTGCATCGAGATATAGCCGATCTGGGTGAGATAGGTCGTCCGGGCCCGCACGTCGGCCGTGATGGCGGTGTAGCCGAACCGTGTGAACATCTGCGCAAGCGCTTCGAGACGGATCTGGTCGGCAGTCCTCACTTCAGCGAGGATGTCCGAGGATTCGAGAGCCCAACTGCGTACGGCGAATTCGAACTGGGCGTCGAACAGGCTCTTGTCGATCCAGCAATCATTGACATTGAGCATCGCCTCGGCGATCGATTCGGCATAGGCCTGCGCCTGCTTGACGAGGTTGCCGGTGTTCTTGTCGCGCCAGCGCGCGATGAGGGCGCCGAGGAGTTCCTCGCGATCCTTGAAGAACCAATAGAAGCTGGTACGCGACAGGCCGAGTTTCTTGGCCAGAGGCAGAATCTTGACCGTACTGACCCCGGATTCGAGCAGGAGTTCATAGGCCGCCTCCAGCCAGACTTCTGCCGAGCCCCGCCAGCCCGTTTCGCCCAAAATCTGTTCCATGAAACGCCCCCATCAAACGGCAAATCGGCGATCAGGCGAAATGCACATAGATGTCGAGCATAGCGTCAATTGTGTCGATTTAGTAGACATAAATGTACAGATCTGCAACCGCATTCGGGCGCCTTGTCGACCCTGATAGTGCCCCATTGCCGGGACGCGGCAAACCAGGACTGCGATGGACACACGTGAATGCCCTCCCGCTTCCGGGTGGGAAGGTACTCAAGTCATTGTAGCATCTTGGACCGAAATCGCCTCTTCCCGGGATCGCAGGCATCCTTGGCCATGGGCGCTGGCGTGTCGATCCCCGAATCGACATCTTTCTTTCAGAGGTCTTTCAGTAAGCGCGCCATATCCAGGACTGTCGATCTGGAGATCGACAGTCCGATTCGGCAACATCCTCGTATGGTCAGCACTTATGGGTAAGGATGTCTGCGATCGGCACGGCCATTGCGGTCGGTAGGATCCGCACCGGGGGCTATCTGTCGATCACCAGGTCGCTCAGCGGCTTCGAGCAGCAAGGCAGGAAGAAGCCTGCCTCGACTTCGCGCTGGCGAATGCCGCCATTGTGCTGCATGTCGACGCTGCCGCTGACGAGCTTGGATTTGCAGGTGCCGCACAGGCCGTTGGCACAGGAGGAGGGCAGGCGGATGCCGGCCTTCTTGGCCGACGACAGCACCGTCTGCCCGTCGGCCACCTCGATGGTGCGCGACTGCTTGGCGAACTCGACCTTGAAGGCTCTCGCCTGCGGCAGGACTTCGGCTGGCGGCTCCTCGACGCCGGCACCATCGAAGCTCTCCTCGTAATAGTTTTGGGCGGGGCTTCCCAATTCGGCGCTGAAGGAGCGGACAGCCTGCATGAAGGGCGCTGGGCCGCAACACATGATGACCCGATCCGCGAGATCCGGAATGGCCAGCGACAGGAATGCCTTGGATAACCGCCCGGTCAATCCCGGCCAGGATGGTTCGCCGGTGACCTGCTCGGGAAGCAGGATGAGCCGCAGGCCTTTCAAGCGGTTCGCCAGCACGCCGAGTTCGTCACGGAAGACGAGATCGCGGGGTGTCCTGGCCGCATGGACGAACACCACGTCCGCGGCTTGCGCGGAGTCGGCAATGTCCCTGACGATCGACATCAGCGGGGTGATGCCCGAGCCACCCGACAGCAAGGCAAGCTTGGCCGGCGCTGTCGCCGGCCGCACGAAGGCGCCAAGCGGCCCCATGGACTTGACCGTCATGCCGGCAACCAGATTGTCGTGCAGCCAGTTCGAGACGCGGCCGCCCTCGGTGCGCTTCACGGTGACGGTGATGGCCTTTCGCCTCGCCGGCGAGGACGACATGCTGTAGCAGCGGCTTTCAGGTAGGCCGTCGATCTCCAGTTCGAGCGACAGATGCTGGCCTGCCTCGAAATCGAAGGCCTTGCCGTCGGGTGACAGGAAGGTGAAGCTCTTCACGTCATGCGTTTCGTCATGGACATCGACGCACAGGAGCTGGTCGAATGCTTCGGCGTGCAGTGCAACGGCCATACCAGCGCCAGTCTGCAACGAGCTGTCAGTAGCCATTGGCGCGCATCCGATCGATGTACCAGGTGACGAAATTGTCGAGCTGGCCCTCGGTGAAGGGGGAGTAGGGACCGGGTTCATAGGCGGGGTCGACGACGCCCGAATAGGAACGGGCGACCAGTTGCGCGTCCTGTTCGTTGGTGGCGACCCACACGCTGGTCAGCTTGTCGAGATCGTAGTCGCGGCCCTCGACGGCGTCCTTGTGCACCAGCCACTTCGTGCGGACGAGCGTCTCGTCGGCGCTGAGGGGAATGATCATCGTGCACACGGCATGGTCGCCCATGAAATGATGCCAGCAATTATGGCCCCACAGATGCACGTCGCCGAGATCCTTGCGTGTCATCGAGCCGAGGAGCTTGGACGAGGCGGCAGTGGCGTCCGGCGTCTGGGATTCGCCGGCACCTGCGATGATAAGGCGCTGCGTACGGAAATTGGTGGCGCAGTCGACGAGTTGCTCGACGGCTGCCGAGGGATAGCCCTCGGCCTCCCAGGCCTTGGTACGCGCCTCGTAGAGGGCCTGGTGCTGCTCGGCCTCTTCCCGGTCCTCGGGGCTCAGGCTGGCCGGATCGAAGCCGAAATCGAGATCGATGAAGGAAACACAGAGCTCGGGATGATTGGACGAGCAGTGATAGCATTCCCGGTTGTTCTCGATGGTGAGCTTCCAATTGCCCTTCTCGATGATCTCGCTCTGGAAGGCGACCTTGCTGTTGGCGATATCGTAGGGTGCCAGGCGCTCCCGCATCACGGTTTCGAGCGTGCCGATGTCCTCGGGGGGATTGTCCGAGAGGCAGACATAGATCAGGCCGCCGATCGACCGAAAATGGACCGGCTTGAGGCTCTTGCAGGTCTTGTCGAAGCCCGTGCCCATATGCGGCGCAAAGGCAAGTTCGCCATCGAGCTCATAGGTCCACTGATGATAGGGGCAGACGAGCTTGGAGACGATGGATGTGCCGCTGTCCAGCAGGCGGGCGCCGCGATGGCGGCAGACATTGTGAAGCACCCGGATCTGGCTGTCGTCGTCGCGCAGCAGGATGATGCTGGAGCTGCCGAGATCGATCACATGGGCGTCGCCCGGCTCGGGAACGTCGCATTCCAGGCCGACATAGATCCAGTGCCGGCGAAAGAACACGTCGAGATCTGCCTTGAAGACATCCTCGCGCGTGTAGAGACCGGCGGGGAGGGCATGGCCCGGCATGCGCTGGTCCAGGAGGGGAGAGATCGCAGATGAGAATGTGTTGAGCATGAGTTTTCATCACCAGATTTGGCCCCATATTGCGCGCATGAAACCGCCCTCTCAACGGCATAAATGTTTACGTTTGCCATAACTCAATGTAATGCGTATCTACGCTGCCCTTCTATGCTGCCGTGGGCTGTGAAACGCCTTCCTGGGCAAGAGTTTCCGAGAGCTATGAGCCATGGCCAATCTGCGGCGAAAGCTTCCCCCGCTCACCGCGCTCACCGCCTTCGAGGCGGTGGCGCGCCTGGGCGGCTTCACCAGGGCGGCGGCGGAACTGGGCGTTACCCAGGCGGCGATCAGCCGCCAGATCCATCTCTTGGAGGATATGTTCGGCTTTCCCCTGTTCCGGCGCCTGCACAGACGGGTCGAATTGACGGAGAAGGGAAGGCAGCTTTCGTCCACGGCCACGACGGCTTTCAATCTCATCGCCGAGACGATCTCGGATTGGTCAAAGGAGGAAGCGGAGGACGACCTCGCCATCGCAGCGACGATCGCCTTCTCCCATTTCTGGCTTCTCCCCCGCATTTCCTCGTTCTCGAAAGCCCATCCCGCCATCAGGCTGCGCATCATCACGCAGGACAATGCCGTCAAGGTCGATGGCCAGGACGTCGACCTCGCCATCCGCTTCGGAAGCGGTTTCTGGCCGGATGGGGACGCCGAATTCCTCTTTCGCGACGAGATCTTTCCCATCTGCAGCGCAGACTATGCGCAAGAGATCGGTCAGATCGAGCATCTCGCCCAGCTCACGCGCCATCCCCTGATCACCAATGACACGGCCGATCCCACCTGGACCAATTGGGCCGAGTGGTTTGCGGCGTTCTCCGTGCCGATGCCGAGCAAGGGCTCGGGCATGCATTGCAGTTTCTACACGGAAGCGATCTATGCCGCCTTGAACGGCCACGGCATCGCTCTTGGCTGGCGCCGGCTCGTCGAGGACCTGCTCGCGCAAAACCGGCTGGTCAGGCTGACGAACGAAGCGATCGTCACGCAAAATGCCTATTTCTTCATTGCACCCCGGCGCAAGGCGAGGAAGACGGCCGTCGACCTGTTCACAGACTGGCTGAGGCAGGAAGCGAACGCTCCCCAACCGCAAAGCCAGGACCGGTTCGATCAGCTCAGGCGAATTTGAATGAAGGCTGGAAGATCTCCTCGACCGGGGGATGGCGCCAGGTGCGCAGCGGATATTTGTCGATCAGCCGCTCGAACTGGGCCTGGGCTCGCCGGCGATAGTCTTCCAGGTCGATGCCCGGCAGTTGCCGGTCGCGCATCACCACCCGGCCGTTGATGATGGTGGTCTTGAAATCCCGGCCGGTGCCACTGAGCATCATGGTCTGGATGGGATCGATGACCGGGCCGAGCTCGAAGGCCCCGAGCTCGAACAATGTCATGTCGGCCTTGGCGCCGGCGGCAAGCCGGCCGAGATCGGATCGCCCGAGGGCGTCGGCGGCCACCAGGGTGGCGGCATTGTAGAAATCGGCCGAAGAACAGGCGGCGACATCGGCGTCGGCGACCCGGCACAGGCTGATGCCGATGCGCATGTTCTCGACCATGTCGGGCGGAAAGGTGTCGGTGCCCAGGCCGATCGGAATGCCCTGGCGCTTGAGGCGTGCGAAGGATTCCATCGCGCCGCCATAACGCGAGAGCACCAGCGGGCAATGGATCAGGGCGGCACCGGATTGCACCAGCAGGCCGATATCGTCGCCGGTTCGCGCTACCTTGCTGTGCCCGGTCAGGTAGACCCCATGCGGCAGCAGCGAGCGCCTGGAGAGGAAGCCGAGCGAGGCCAGCCATTCCACCGGCGTCTTGTCGTGACGCTCGACAATCGTCTCGAACTCGTCCATGCCCTGGCAGCAATGCAGACGGATCGGGCAATCGAGCTCGTCGCGGATGCGGGCCGAGCGCAACAGCAGCTCGGGGGTGCAATTCTCGATGCGATCGGGCGCCAGCATGCCGCGGATTAGTCCGCCATGCGCGCCGTCATGGGCGCGGACATAGGCCCTGGCCGTCTCCAGCCCCTTGAGGCCGCGTTCCTCGTCCCAGAAGGTATCGAAGCTGCCGTCCTGGCGGATGACGGTGACGCCGGTCATGTAGCAGGGGCCGAGATAGGCCCGGATGCCGATCTCGGCCGCGCTGTCGGCCGAGCGGGCGAATTCGTCATAGGTCTCCGCCCATTGCCGGTAGAACATCGAGGTGATCGGCAAGGCCGTGGTGATGCCGTTGCGCACCAGCTGCGCAAAGGCATATTTCATCTTGAAGGTCTGTTCCTCGGTTGAATACATCTCGATCGGACCGGCGGCGAGATAGTCCTCCGGCCAGACGCGCCCCTTCGCCCAGTCGGGCTGGTTGTCGAAGGCGAGGATGGTGGTGTCGAGATCGCCCAGGGCGTTGAGGTCGATGAAGCCCGGGCCGAGAATGGCATTGCCCCCGTCGATTTCCTCGTCGATCTCGCCCTGATAGCCGCGCCCGACGAAGACAATGGTATCACCGCGATAGACGACTTCGGCATCGACGAGCGTGCGATGCTGCTCGCCGTCGAAGCCGATCACATAGCGCGCTTTCACTCTGGTGCTGGTCATGGTTTCCGGTCCGTTCGGGATGAGATGCAAAGGAGAGTCAGGGCGTCATCGGCCCGGCCCAGCGATTGAGGCCGATCGGCGTGTCGAGCGCCTGGCGGTACATGCGCCGGTAGTGGGGTTCGAGTTCGTCGGCGGCGGATTTGCAGCGAGCCATGTAGCCGGCGAATTCACCGGCCAGAAGTCGGGCTTCCTGCTTGAGGGCGTCCTCGTCGACGGTGAGCAGACGGCGGTTCTCGACGACGATCCGCCCGCCCACCATCACCGTGGTGACCGAGGAGCCGTTCTCGCAATAGACGAGCTGGCGCTTGAGGTCGTTGAGGGGCGTGAAGGCGAAGCTGTCGAGGTCGAGCAGGATGATGTCGGCCTGCCAGCCGGGTGCCAGCCGCCCGGTCGGGCGGGGCAGGCGCATGGCCCTGGCGCCGGCCGAGGTCAGCGCCGTCAGGATCTCCAGGGGCACGGGCCAACGGTCGAAATCGGGATCGGCGACATTGTGGACCAGGCCGGCGACCTTGCCGACGGTCCACAGATTGATGCCGTCATCGGTGGCCGCCTCGTCATTGCCGAGGCAGACATTGATGCCGCGCTCGCGCAGCCGCCTGAACGGCATGATGCCACTGCCGATCTTGAGGTTCGACACGGGATTATGGGCGATCGAGCAGCCGGAATCGGCCAGGAGCGCCAGGTCGTCCTCGTCGATCCAGATGGCATGGATGACCATGGCCTGCTCGTTGAGCACGCCGCTCTCATGGGCATGGCGGATCAGCGACTTGCCGTAATTGATCTCGCCGAGCACGCGCTGCAGGCGCGTTTCCAGGATGTGCATGTTGTAGGGCAGGTCGCGTTCGCGGGCGAGAGCGCCGAGCGCCTTGAAATAGGAAGGCGTGACGCGCTGGGGCGCCGAGCACGAGACCGCACAGCGCAGCCGCCCCCCGGCGCGCTCATGCCAGCGCTCGAGGAAGCCCTCGTAATGCGCGAGCAGCTCGGCGTCCGACATCAGGGGCACCGCTTCCATGCGTTCGCGCAGGTGGGGCGGCAGCAGATCCTTGAGGAAGGGGTATTTGGTGTGCTCGATCACGTTGGGCTGGTCGAGCGTCACCGTGGCCCTGATGCCGGCATCCTCATAGGCCTGCATGACATTGTCGACTTCCGTCTGCGTGACCACGGGCACGAAGAAGCAGTCGTCATGCACGGCGGTCACGCCCTGGCGCAGCATCTCCATGGCGCCCAGCATGGTGCGCACATAGGCAAAGCGTGCGGAGACGACCTCGCGCATCAAGGGCGGCACTTCGTAGAGCATGAACAGCTCGAGCGGCCAATTGTCGAGCGCGCCCTTCATGAAGTTGGCGGGCGAATGGAAATGGCCGTTGACCAGGCCCGGCATGGCGAGCTTGCCGGCGGCCTCGATCACCCGCACCCCGTCGGTGGTGACCTCAGCCGCGAGATCCGGGGCGATCGCCTCGATGGTGTCGCCGCGGATGAGGATGTCGGCCCTCGAATGCTCGCCATCGGCTTCGTCGAGCGTGAGGACGCGGGCATCCTTGATCAGGGTCAGCATGGCCTCAGTGCTCCTTGTCGGCCGGATCGGCCCGGTGCTTGACCAGCTGCAGGCGCGTCTTGGGATCGAGGGAGTCGCGCAGGGAGTCGCCGAGCAGGTTGAAGGCCATCACCAGGATGGTGATGGCGAGGCCCGGGATGGCGGCGATATGGGGCGCCACGAACACGAAGCTGCGGCCTTCGCTGGTCATGATGCCCCATTCGGCGATCGGGGGCTGCACGCCGAGGCCGAGGAAGCTCAGGCCTGCAGCGGTGATCACCACGGCGCCGACGATGGTGCAGCTATAGACGACGGAGGCGGCCACCACGTTGGGCAGCATCTCCACGAACAGGATCTTGAGGTCGGGCGTGGCCATGGCACGCGAAGCCTCGACATAGGCAAGATCCCGCTCCTGGCGGGCCGCCGCATAGACGACGCGGGTGTTGTAGGGCACCAGAGTCACCACCAGGGCGATCATCATGTTGACCAGGCCCGGGCCCATCAGAGCCGCCAGCATGATGGCGAGCAGCGCCATCGGGAAGGCGAACAGCACGTCCATCAGGCGCATGATCACTTCGCCGAGCCGGGGATACCAGGCGCCGATGAGGCCGAGCGGGATCGAGATGGCCGCCCCCAGGAACACCGGGATGACACCCGAGATCAAGGTGAGGCGCGCGCCGTAGATCAGGCGCGAGAGGATGTCCCGGCCCTGCTGGTCGAGCCCCAGCAGATGGCCCGACGTGCCAGGGGGCTTCAGCCGCAGGGCCGGATTGGCCTCGTTGGGCGGGAAGGGCGCGAGAAGAGGCGCGAAGATCGCCAGGAGCACCAGCAGGATGATGATGCCGGCGGCGATACGGGCGACGGGATCGCCGAGCACGCCGCGCCAGACGAAATAGAGATTGCCGCGGCGCTGCGGCGAGAGCTTGCTGGCCGGAGCCAGGGAAGGGACCGCGGTCATGGCAGCCTCACCGTTGCTTGGGATCGAGGGCGTGGACGACGACGTCCGAGACCAGATTGCCGAGGACGAAGACGATGGCGACGGCGAGCACGCAGCCCTGGATCACCGGCACGTCGCGCTGCATGATGGCGTCGAACAGGAGTTGGCCGACTCCGGGCCAGTTGAAGATGATCTCGGTGAAGATGACGCCGCCGAACAGATAGCCGATCTGCAGGCCGCCGATGCTGGCGAAGGTCGGCAGCGTGTTGCGCACGCCGTGGCGCAGCACGATCTGCCGGCGGCTGAGGCCGCGGGCGCGGGCGGCCAGGATATAGGGCTGGCCGAGAACGTCGAGCATGCGCGAACGGGTGACGCGGGTGACGACGGCGATGGAGGAGGCGGCGGTGGCGATTGCCGGCAGCACCATATGATGGAGCAGTTGCCCGAGGCCGCCGGGATCGATCATGTTGTACATGCCGGAGATCGGGAAGAGCTTCCATTTGAAGCCGAAGAAATAGAGCAGCACGATGCCGAGCCAGAACACCGGCAGCGAGGCCAGCACCAAAGTGAGGGCTACCACCGACTTGTCCGTCGGGCTGCGGAAGCGCGGGGCCGAGATCACACTGAGCCCGAAACCGCAGGCCAGCACGATCACGAGGCTGCCGGCCATCAGGATGAGCGAGTTGAGGATCTTGGGCAGCAGGATCTGCACCACCGGCAATTGCTGCGAGACGGAATTGCCGATGTCGCCATGCAGGAGGTGCCACAGCCAGCGCAGATATTGCAGGATCAGCGGCTGGTCGAGGCCGAGGCGCTGGCGCAGGGCTTCGAGCTGCGCTTCGGTGGCCATGCGCCCGAGCAGCGTCAGGGCGATGTCGCCGGGAATGAGCTGGAGCGACAGGAACACCACCAGCGTCACGCCGAGCAGCACCGGGATGGCATAGAGCAGCCGGTTGCCGGCAAAGGCGAAGATGGACATGGCAAAGCCCTTCATTGGCACATCTGGCCGTCCCCACCGAGCCTTCGGATTCACGCATCTCGACCCCGGACGGATGGAGCGCGGAGATCCTTCCCCGATTTCGGGGAAGGTGCCGGTGTGCAGCACCGGCGGATGGGGGAGAGTGGCGCGACATGGACCAATTGGCAGTCCTGAGCGCCACGCTACCCCACCCGAGCCGGCTTTGCCGGCCCACCCTCCCCGAAGCCGGGGAGGGATCGTTGCGCTTTGCTCGTCTCGGCGTCGATGCGCGAACACCGAAATCTCGGCGGCGGCGACTGGACGAAGGTTGTTGCTACTGCTTGGTGATGCCGGTGAGGTCGAACCAATGTTGCGGCGCCAGCACGAAGCCCTTCACTTCGGGCCTGGCTGCATAGACGGAGTCGGCCGTGTAATAGGAGGTGAAGGCCATGTCGGTGGCGATGGCGTCGCGCACCTCATGCAGCTTCTTGTCCATGGCCTCGGCCGAGGCGGAACCGCGGGCTTCCGACAGCAGCGTGTCGATCTTGGGGTTGTTATAATAGCCCGAATTGCAGCAGTTCGGCGGCAAGGCCGTGGTCGTCACCATCTGGTCGAGCCAGGCAAAGGTGCTTTCGCCCCAGGAGGCCGAGGTCAGGCCGGTGCCCTCGCGCATGCCCTTCGACATCATCTCCCAGAAGGTGTTGTTGTCGAACATCTCGATGCTGGCCTTGATGCCGATCTTCTCGAAATCACGCTGCAGCCATTCGGCGTCACCCTTGGTGTTGACGTCGGCGCCGGCACCGAAGGTCCAGTCCATTCGTGTGGTGAAGCCGTTGGGGTAACCGGCCTCGGCCAGCAGCTTCTTGGCGCCTTCGGGATCGTAGTTGCAGTCCTTGTAGCCGGGATCGAAGCCCGGACCGCCGGGATTGAGCACGCCGTAGGCCGGGCGCGCCAGGCCCTTGCGCTGGTACTTTGCCATGTCGTCGCGGTTGATCGCCATGCAGGCGGCCTTGCGCACGCGCACATCCTTGAAATGCTCGTCCTTGTGGTTGAGCCAGAGCACATAGATCATCGGGCTCTGGCCCGAGATGATCTGGATGCCCTGCTGCTTGAGGAAGTCGAGTGAATCGGGGGAGGGGGTGCCGATCACGTCCACCTCGCCGCCGACCAGCGCCAGTTCACGCGTGGCGACTTCGGGAATGCCCCTGAAGATGATCTGGTCGGCCTTGGGCTTGCGCGCCGGATCCCAGTAATTGTCGTTGCGGGCGATCACCAGCTTCTCGCCCACCACTCGCTCCACGAATTTGAAAGGGCCGGTGCCGATGGGATGCTGCTCGATCTTGTCGTTGCCATAGGTTTCGACAGCGGTGGGACTGATCATGCGCGGCGCACCGGAACCGCCGGCGGCCATGCGGCGCAGGAATTCGGCATTGGGCTGCTTGAGATTGATCTTGAAGGTATAGTCGTCGACCACCTCATAGCCGGCGAGGTCCTGCCACATCCAGCCCATCAGGCCAGGGGAGACGGGCTGGAAATATTTGAAATTCTTGTCCGTCATGCGGTCGAGATTGAACTTCGCCGCCTGGGCGTTCCAGGGCGTGCCGTCGTGGAACTGGACGCCCTTGCGCAGGTGGAAAGTATAGCTCTTGCCGTCGGGCGAGACGTCCCAGCTCTCGGCCAGGGCCGGCACGATCTTGGGCGCGATATCGGGGCCCTTGGTAAGGTCCTCCTCGACGAAGGTCTCGAACAGATGGCGCACGACCTTGAAGGTGTTCCAGGTGCGCGAGGCATGCGGGTCGAGGCGGCTGAAATCCGATTCCACCGCGAAGGTGATGGTATTGCCGGCCGCGAACGCCTGCGACGTGCCGAAGACCGCAAGACCGCCGGCGACCAGTGCCGCCGCCGTCACGCCGGCGCGCAGCAGGCCCTTCCAGGATCTGCGCGGTCTCGTTCGTTCCTTGCGATGTGTTGTCGTCATGATGGTTCCCCTCGTGATTTTTGATTGTCGTTGGGATGGTGTCTGGACGTTCAGGGCCCGCTATGGCGGAAACAGGCGACCCTCCTTTCGCCGGTGAGAGCCGTCAGTGCCGGTGCCGATCGGGTGCAGGGCTCGAAGCGTTCGGCGCAGTTGCCTGCATAGATGCAGCCCGATCCCGTGAGCCCGGCCGTGCCTTCCAGATCCTCGGCCCGCTCGGCCGCCTGTTCCCAGCGCGAGTCCTTGCGCAGATGCAGCACGGTGCCTAGGAAGTCGCGGGTGAAGGGATGAAGCGGCTCGGCATAGACCTGCTGGCTGCTGCCCTCTTCGAGCACGCAGCCGCGATACATCACCATGGTGCGGTCGCAGAACTGCTTGACGATCTTCAAATCGTGGGAAACGAACAGGAAGGTGAGATCGAGCTTCTTTCTCAGCTCCGCCAGGAGGTTGAGGATCTGGGCCTGGATCGAGACGTCGAGGGCCGAGACCGGCTCGTCCAGGAACAGGAATTCCGGCTCGAGCGCCAAGGCGCGGGCGATGGCGATGCGCTGGCACTGGCCCCCGCTATATTCGTGCGGATAGCGATAGGACTGGCGCGGATCGAGGCCGACGAGTTCGAGCAGTTCGTCGACGCGCCGGTTGGCGGCCACGGTCGCGACGCCGAAATTGAGCAGGGGCCGGGCGATGTTCTCAGCCACCGTGCGCCGCGGATTGAGCGATTGCAGCGGATCCTGGAAGACGATCTGCAGCCGGCGGCGATATTGCCGCATCTGCTCGCGCGAGAGGGCGCGCAGGTCGGTGCCGCCATAGCGCACTTCGCCGCTGTCGGGCTCGATGAGACGCAGGATGATGCGCCCGAGCGTCGACTTGCCCGATCCCGAGCCGCCGACGCAGCCCAGGATCTCGCCCTTGGCGATGGTCAGGCTGACATCGTTGACCGCCTTGGTGCTGGCGGCGGGCCGACGGAACAGGCCGCCCTTGCTGACGCTGAAGGTCTTGTTGACGGACCGCACCTCGATCAGGGCAGGGCGGGTCATTGCGGCCCTCCCGCAGCGGCGAGATGGCAGCGCACCATCCGGCCCGGGCCGGCCGCACGCCACTCCGGCAGCTTCTGGTGGCACAGTCCGATCGCCTGGTCGCAGCGCGGCGCGAAGCGGCATCCGGGCGGCGGCGCCAGCAAATTGGGCGGCTCGCCCTTGATGAAGGTCATGGTGTCGGCCGGGGCATCCGGATCGGGAATGGATCGGATCAGGGCCTTGGTATAGGGATGCAGCGGCTCGGCCAGGAGCTCGTCGATCTCGCCGGCCTCCTGGACATGGCCGCCATACATCACCAGCACTCGGGTGGCGATGGCGCGGACCACGCCGATATCATGGGTGATGATGACGATCGGCAGGCCGGTTTCGCGGCTGCGCTTCTTCAGGAGCAGCAGGATCTTGGCCTGGACCCCGACATCGAGGGCGGTGGTCGGCTCGTCGGCGATGAGGAGTTCGGGCTTGCAGGCCAGCACCATGGCCAGGCCGATGCGCTGGCACATGCCGCCACTGAGCTGGTGGGGATAGCTTGCCAGCACGCGCGGAATGTCGGGAAAGCCGACTTCCTGCAATGCCTTGGTCGCGGCGGCGCGGGCGCCCTTGCGGCCGAGGGCCGCGTCGTGGCGCAGCAATGTCTCCGTGAGCTGGGATTCGATGGTGAAGGAGGGGTCGAGCGAGGCGCGCGGGTTCTGGAAGATCATGCCGATGGTCTTGCCGCGAACCGTCTCCATCGCCGTCTCGTCGAGGCTGAGCAGGTCACGCTCATCGATCTCGATCGAGCCGCCGAGATAGCGCCCGGGCGGCGAGGTGATCAGCCGGATCAGCGAGAGGGCCGTCACGGTCTTGCCCGAGCCGGATTCGCCGATGATCGCCAGGATCTCGTTGCGATGGAGGTCGAAGTCGACGCCATCGACCGCCACCACCATGCCTGCCGGCGTGGCAAACCCGGTCTTGAGATTGCGCACCCTGAGGACGGGGTGGTTATCGCCATCCATCGACATCTCCCTTGCAGGCGGTTCTGTCGGATACGATTCAAAGCCTCACATGTATACAATTATGTGTCAACAATGAAATTCAATCTATGGATGTATTGCATCCGACGGGTCGAGCGCGCCGAATTCACGGACTTTCGCGCCGCGCTTCTTCCTGCCAAGCGGAGATCCCTGATCCGATCCGGCGCCAGAGGTTCGGCCGATCGCACTCATGCGCTGGACGGCGTGGGACTGTCGATGCGCATCAACGCCATTGACGCTCGTTGGAAATCACATAAAGATACAACATCGTATACAATACTAAGAACAAGATATTCCGCCACCTGAGGAAGCCCATGCGCATCAAGCTGATCAATCCCAACACCACGGCATCGATGACCGAGGCGATGCGTGTCAGTGCCTGCGCCGTGGCTGCGCCCGGCACCGAGATCGCCGCCGCGACCTCGCGCTCGGGGGCGGCTTCGATCGAGGGCCATTTCGATGAAGCCATGAGCGTCATCGGCCTGGTCGACGAAATCCGCGACGGGCCGCCGGCCGATGCCTATGTCATCGCCTGCTTCGGCGATCCCGGCCTGCTGGCGGCGCGCGAGATCACCGACGCTCCGGTGATCGGCATTGCCGAGGCGGCCATGCATGCGGCCGCCTTCGTGGCCACCGGCTTTTCCGTGGTCACCACGCTGGAGCGCACGCGCATCATCGCCGAGCATCTGGTGCGCAATTACGGCATGCAGCATCATTGCCGCCGCGTGCGGGCGACGGAACTGCCGGTGCTCGAACTCGAACAGCCGGGCACGCGGGCGCGTGACGTCATCCTGGCCGAATGCCTCAGAGCGCTGGAGGAGGACAAGGCCGGGGCGATCGTGCTCGGCTGCGCCGGCATGGCGGGCCTGGCCGACTATCTCGAGGACAGGCTGCAGATTCCGGTGATCGACGGCGTCTGCGCGGCGGTCAAATTCGCCGAGGCCCTGGTCGGCATGGGCCTCAAGACCTCCAAGCATGGTGATCTCGCTTACCCGCTTGCCAAGCCCTATGCTGGTAAGCTGGCCGCCTATGCGCCCGCCAGCTGGCGGGGGTCAGCCCAGCGGCCGGAAGAGCGATTTGAAGTCGATGCGGGCCGGAACGTCTGACAGGTCGACCTGGGCTTCGACATGGCGCAGATGGTGCTCCATGTTGCGGGCGGCATCCTCGCCATCGCGCTTGGCCAGCGCATCGACGATGCGCTTGTGTTCGTCATAGGCGCAGGGAACCGCGCCAGGGGATTCATAGAGGGCGATCACCAGCGAGGAGCGCGAGACGAGCTCATGCACGAAATCCTTGAGAACGTCATTGCCAGCCAGGGAGGCGAGTTCACGATGAAAGTCTCCCGAAAGCTGCAGCCGCCGGCGCTTGTCGCCCTGTTCCTGGGCCCGGGCCTCGGCTTCCACTGCGGCCCGCAGCCTGGTGATCTCCGCATCGGTGATGGTCGCGGCCAGGCGGCGGATCAGGATGCACTCGATCTCGCGTCGCGCCTCGAACACCTGCCGGGCCTCCTCCACCGAGGGCCGGGCCACGATCGCGCCTTTGTTGGGAATGAGCTCGACCAGCTTCTCGTGGGAGAGCTGCTGTAGGACCTTTCGGATCAGTGTGCGGCTGACGCCGAAGGCCGTGGCGAGCGCATCCTCCTGCAAGGGGGTCGCCGGGCGAAGCTGATGGTTGATGATGGCCGAATAGATCTCCGAATGGATCCGCTCATCGGCCCGTCCGCGGCGCTTGGGGGCAGCAGGCACTTGCTTGGCGAGAAGCCCGGACGATGGAGGCATGGTGTGGCCTTGCGATTTGACTCTAGGGAGGAAAACAAGTGTATTCTACATTGTATATTATCGAGTTGGAAACAACCTCTGTTGCGGCGGCCGCAGCCAAGGCGCGACGCCCTGATTGCGAGGCGGCATGACCAGCGCGCACGATGAAGCAGGCAGGGCGACGTCGTTGCCTCCGCCGGTGCTGGAAGTCCGGGGCCTGCGCATCGAATTTCCGGTGCGTACCGGTACGCTGGTCGCCATCGACAATGTCTCCTTCGATATCGCACCGGGCGAGATCCTCGGGGTGGTCGGTGAATCGGGCGCGGGCAAGTCGATGACCGGCAATGCCCTGATCGGGCTCCTGCAAGCGCCGGGGCGTATTGCGGCCGGCAGTATCCATCTGAGTGGCGAGCGCATCGACAACCTTCCTCCCCATCGTCAGCGCTTGATCCGCGGTCGTCGCATCGGCGCCATTTTCCAGGATCCGTTGACGAGCCTCGATCCGCTGTTCACCGTCGGGCGCCAGCTGACCGAAACCATCCGCACCCATTTTCCGGCCCTCGGTCGCGAGGAGGCTCGCAGCCAAGCGATCCGCCTCCTCACCGAAGTTGGAATCGCCGATCCCGTCAATCGTTTCGAGCAATATCCCCACCAGTTTTCGGGCGGCATGCGCCAGCGTATCGTGATTGCCCTGGCGCTGGCGGGGGAACCGGAGCTGATTATCGCCGACGAGCCGACGACGGCGCTCGATGTCTCGATCCAGGCCCAGATCCTCGCTTTGCTGAAGCGCCTGGCGCGGGAGAAGAACACGGCCATCATGCTGGTGACCCACGATATGGGGGTGATTGCCGAGATCGCCGACCGGGTAGCGGTGATGTATGCCGGCCGCGTGGTGGAGATCGGCCCGGTGGAGGCCGTAGTGCAGCGGCCGAGCCATCCCTATGCAGCCGGCCTGATGGCTTCGATTCCCTCGTTGGGCCGCCAGGTCGAGCGTCTGGCCCAGATCGACGGGGCGATGCCGCGCCTGGGCAACTGGCCGAAAGGCTGCGCCTTCCATCCGCGCTGCCGGCAAAACGGGCCGCGCTGCCAGGCCGAGAGTCCCCGGCTCGCCAGTGCAGGCGCCACCACGGCAGCCTGTTTCTTGCATCAAGGCGGTACGACGCTCTGACGATCGCGAGGGAATGCTGTTTCCCGCGTCGTCGAAACTCGTCTCCAACGTCGTCGTACAAGATTGTATACTCTATATAGTACAAATTTGTAGACGGCTGTTGCCGCTTATGGAATGATCGCAGTGGCCGATCTGAGGATGGGCAGGGGAATGGATCGTCTGCGGCGAACGGTGTCACCGACCGTCCGACAAGCAGCCGGTCGCTTGGTGACGAAGCGCGAGACAACAACAAAGCCGCGCCGTCGTGACCGCTGACGAAGGACCGTTTAACCGGGAGATATCCGTGAAGACCTATTTGAAGATCCTGCTGATCGCTTCGTGCGCCGTGCTGGCCACGGGAGCAGCCAGCGCCAAGACGCTGCGCTTCGCCGAAGCCCAGGAAATCAGTTCCATGGACCCGCATGCGGCGCGAGACGACTTCACGCTCAGCCTGCTCAGCAATGTCTATGAAGGATTGGTGCGCTGGAATAAAGACCTCAAGCTCGAGCCGGCTTTGGCCGAGAGCTGGGAGGCCGTTTCGGACACCGAGTGGCGGTTCCATCTGCGCAAGGGCGTCAAGTTCCACAATGGCGACCCCTTCACGGCCGATGACGTGATCTTCTCCTTCGAGCGGGCGGGCGCGCCGGGCTCACCCTTCGCCGGCCTGCTTGAGCCGATCGCCAAGATCACCAAGGTCGACGACCATACGGTGACGGTGACGCTCAAGCGCAAATATGCGCTGCTGCTCAACGATTTCGCCGGCTGGTACATCCTGGACAAGAAGTTCCAGGAATCGGTCGGTGCCACCAAGCCGATCGACCTGTCCTCCAACACCGGCGGCGCCATGACCACCCAGGGCATCGGCACCGGGCCGTTCAAGCTGGCTTCGCGCCAGCCCGATATCCGCACCGTGCTGGTCAAGAACGAGGACTGGTGGGACAAGCCCCAGCACAATCTCGACGAGATCGTCTACACGCCGATCACCAATGCCGCCACCCGCGTCGCCGCCCTCTTGTCGGGAGAGGTCGACTTCATCCGCAATGCACCCCCACAGGACGTGGACCGCATCGCATCGACACCCGGCATGAAGATCATGCGCGCGCCGCATCTGCGCTCGATCTTCTTCGGCATGGACCAGCAGAGCAAGACGCTGCCGGGCAGTGGGGTCGAGGGCAATCCGCTTGCGGATGTCAGGGTGCGCAAGGCCATCTACCAGGCCATCGATATCGAAGGCATCAAGCGCAGCATCATGCGCGGCAATTCGCGCCCGACGGCCGTGCCGCTCGCGCCCGAGCTGCCCTTCTACGACGCCAGCCTGGACGTTCGCTTCCCCTATGACGTGGCGGCCGCCAAGGCCCTGCTGGCGGAAGCGGGCTATGCCAAGGGCTTTACCCTGCCGATGGATTGCCCGGCCGGCTCCTTCATCAATGACGAAAGGATCTGCCAGGCCACCGTCGGCATGCTCGCCAAGATCGGCATCAAGGTCCAGTTGACCATGCACACGCCGGTCCAGACCGATACCGAACTGCCGGCCGGCAAATATTCCTTCTACATGCTCGGTTGGGCCGGCCTGCCCTCGATCGATGCCTACAACATCATGTCGGCGACGATCCATACGCCGACCGGAGATCTGGGCACCTGGAACCCCAAGGGCTATTCCAACCCCAAGGTCGACAAGCTGATCGAGCAGATCGGTACCGAATATGATCCGGCCAAGCGCCAGGCCATGATCTCGGAAGTGGTGAAGATCCACCGCGACGAAGTCGGCAAGATCATGCTGCACCAGCAGTTCCTGACCTGGGGCATGAGCGACAAGGTCAATGCCGTGGTGCCCGCCGACGAGTATACGCGCTTCTGGTACTACACCATGAACTGAGGCGCGCGAGGGCAGGCGCCTGCCGCATCTGCTCCGGCCTTCGCTTTGCCGCATGATGTTTTTTCCGGGTCCCCCGAAACTGTCCGGCATCATGCGCAAACGGAGGGGCGGTATCTCCCACCGCCCCTCCGCAAGTTCCGAGCCGTGCTGACGAGGTAGCGCCGCACCTCAACCTACCTCGCCCGGCTCTTGCGGGGAGAGGGTAGGGGTGAGGGGCAGCACAATCCGGATTCACTACCGTTGGGCCGCAGACTTCGTCCAATTTTTCGCATTGATGCATCTTCCTCATCGAAGAGCCGATGGGCTCTTCCGGAAAATGCGCCAGGGATCGAGAGACCCTCATGATCTCCATGCTCGCAACTCGTCTCACCAGCGTCATCCTGGTCATGCTGGTCGTCACCGGGTTGTCCTTCTGCATCTTCAACTTCCTCGGCGACCCCGTGAACAACGTGCTCGGCGTCAATGCAACGCTGGCGCAGCGCGAGGAATTGCGGGCCGCCCTCGGCCTCGACCAGCCGACGATCGTGCAGTTCTGGCGTTTCGTCGAACGGGCCGTGGTCGGCGATTTCGGCGTTTCCTACCGCAACAGGCAGCCCGTCCTCGACCTTATCCTCACCCGCCTGCCGGCGACGCTGGAGCTGGTCTTCGCGGCGACCCTGACCGCCCTGCTGGTCGGCATTCCCATGGGGGTCTACACGGCCTTGAGGCCGCGCGGCTGGTTGAGCCGCCTGTTTCAGATGGGCTCGCTTCTCGGCATTTCCATGCCGCAATTCCTGATCGGCATGCTGCTGATCCTGGTCTTTTCGGTGGAGCTGCGCTGGCTGTCGGCCTTCGGGCGCGGCGACACGGTGCGGATCGGCTGGTGGACCACCGGCTTCCTCACCGTGAGCGGCCTCAAGGCCCTGATCATGCCCACCATCACGCTCGCCGTCTTCCAGGTCTCGATGATCATGCGCCTGATCCGCGGCGAGATGCTGGAGGTGCTGCGCTCCGATTTCATCAAGTTCGCCCGGGCACGCGGCCTGTCGGACCGGGCGGTGCATCTCACCCATGCGCTACGAAACAGTCTGTTGCCGGTGATCACCATCGTCGGCCTGCAGATCGGCTCGCTGATCGCCTTCGCCATCGTGGTCGAGGCAGTGTTCCAATGGCCCGGCATGGGCCTCCTGATCCTGCAGGCGATCGAGTTCGCCGACTTTCCGGTGATGGCGGCCTATCTCGCCTTCGTCGGCTTCAGCTTCGTGCTGATCAATTTGATCGTCGACCTGACCTATCTGCTGGTCGATCCGAGATTGAGGGTGAAATGAGCCAACTTGCCGCCATCGTCAGAAGCGTGGCTGCCAGCGAACTCGCCTGGCGCTTTCGGACCTCGCCTGCCGTCATCATAGCCACGATCATCTTCGGCCTTCTGGTGCTATGCGCGGTCTTCGCCAACCTGATCGCACCGCATGATCCCTTCGATCCGGCCACCCTCGACATCATGGATGCGCGCCTGCCACCGGTCTGGTCGGAAGGAGGGAGCGCGCGTTATCTGCTCGGCACCGACGAGCAGGGGCGCGACATCCTGTCGGCGATCTTCTACGGCATGCGCATCTCCCTCCTGGTCGGCGTCGCGGCCGTGCTGTTCTCGGTGACGCTGGGCGTACTGCTCGGCCTGCTCGCCGGCTATTTCGGGGGCTGGGTCGATGCCGTGATCATGCGCCTGGGCGATGTGCAGCTCTCCTTTCCCACCATCATGATCGCCTTCTTCATCGATGGCGTCGCCAAGATCGTGATGCCGGCGGCGCTGCGCGAGGACATGCGCTTCTACGTGGTGATCCTTGCCATCGGCGTCGCCGATTGGGTGCAATTCGCCCGCACCGTCCGCGCTACCACCATGATCGAGCGGCGCAAGGACTATGTCGCCGCCGCGCGGATCTCCAAGGTATCGAGCTTCAGGATCGTGCTCTCCCATATCCTGCCCAACACGATCGGGCCGGTGCTGGTGCTCGCCACGCTGGGCCTCGGCGTCGCCATCCTCACCGAGGCGATCCTGTCCTTCCTCGGGCTCGGCATGCCGCCATCCCAGCCCTCGCTCGGTACGTTGATCCGCGCCGGAAACGACCTCCTGCTGTCCGGCGAATGGTGGATTTCGCTGTTCCCCGGCGCAGCGCTCGTCCTGCTCGTCCTTTCCGTCAACATCGTCGGCGACTGGCTGCGCGATGTCCTCAATCCCCGTCTTCGTTGATGCCCGAGTTGTGAAATGACCGATCTTCTTCTCGCCAATATCCGCCCGGACGCCAGGCAAAGCGCCGACATCCTGATCCGCGGCGGCCGGATCGCCGCCATCGGCCGCGATCTCGACCGGCCCGAGGGTGTGCCGGTGGTCGACGGCAAGGGGGCCATCGCCATCGCGCCCTTTGTCGAGGCGCATGTCCATCTCGACAAGATACTGTGGGGCCTGCCCTGGCACTCCATCAACGTGCCGCCATCGCTCCGGGCGATGATCGACAACGAGGTCGCCATCCGCAAGGATCTGCCCTGGGGCGTGCCCGAGCGTGCCGGCAATCTGATGCGGCGCTGCGTGGAAATGGGCTCGACCCATATCCGCAGCCATGTCGATATCTCTACCGGCTACAAGCTCGACAATCTCCATGGTGTCCTGGAAGCCTGGGAGAAAGTGAAGCATGCCGTCGGCCTCGAACTCGTCGCCTTTCCCCAGACCGGCCTGATGATCGACCCCGGCACCGCGGAACTGATGGAGGCAGCTCTGGACGAAGGCGCTTCCGTCATCGGCGGTATCGACCCTGCCACCATCGACGCCGACCCCAAGGGCCATCTCGACACCATCTTCGGCATCGCCAGCCGGAAGGGTGCCAAGATCGACATCCATCTGCACGAGCCGGGGGAGCTCGGCTTGTTCGAGCTCGGCATGATCGCCGAGCGCACGCGGGCGCTGGGCATGCAGGGGCGGGTGGTCGTCAGCCATGCCTTCTGCCTTGGCGACGGCCCGGCGCACAAGGTGCAGCGCATGATCGACGTGCTGGCCGAAGCGGGGATCGGCATCATTTCCGCCGTGCCGGGCGAGATCGGCTTCCCGCCGATGTTCGAGCTCGCCGCGCGCGGCGTGCGCTGTGCCGTCGCCTCGGATTCCCTGCGTGACACCTGGAACCCGCACGGCGACGGCGACATGCTCGACCGCTGCTGGCTCCTGGCCTACCGCACCCATTGCCGCACCGATGCGGAGCTGCTCAGGGCCCTCGACATGGGCACGCGCCGCGGCGCCGACCTGCTCGGCCTGGAAGGCTATGGGCTCGAGGTGGGCTGCGAGGGCAGCCTCGTCCTGATCGCGGGCGAGAACCTGGCGCAGATCCTGGTGGATCGTCCGGCGCGCGCACTCGTGGTGAAGCGGGGCCGGGTGGTGGCCGCCGACAATCAATGGATCGACGGCGAGGTGCCATGAAGCAGGACAACGCCGCCGCGCTGGTCGAGGTCACCGATCTCTCCAAGATCTTCGACGTCTCCGCGCCCTTCCTGCAGCGCGTCGTCACCCACGCCGGCCGCAAGCTGGTGCGGGCCGTCGACGGCGTGAGCTTTTCGATCCCGCGGGGCACCACCTTCTCGATCGTGGGCGAGTCCGGCTGCGGCAAATCCACCATCACCCGCCTGATCGCCGGGCTGGAGGCGCCGAGCGAGGGCCGCATCGACTTCGTCGGCCAGGGCGGCAAGCCGGTACACTTGCAGATGGTGTTCCAGGATCCGGTCGGCAGCCTTAATCCGCGCTGGCGCATCGGGCGCAGCATCGCCGAGCCGATGCGGCATCTGCCGCGGGCCGAGCGCCGTGCCCGGGTCGGTGCCCTGCTGTCGACCGTCGGGCTGGCGCCCGGTGACGGCACCAAATATCCGCATGAGTTCTCCGGCGGCCAGCGCCAGCGCATCTCCATTGCCCGCGCCTTGGCTGCCGAGGCCGAATTGCTGCTTCTGGACGAGCCGACCTCCGCTCTCGACGTCTCGGTCCAGGCGCAGGTGCTCAACCTGCTCAAGGACCTACAGCAGCGCCTCGGCCTGACCTACCTGTTCATCAGCCATAATCTGTCGGTGGTGCGCTTCCTGACCGACCGCATCGGCGTGATGTATCTCGGCCGCCTGGTGGAGGAGGGGCCGGGCCGCACCGTGTTCGACAGGCCGCGCCATCCCTATACGCGGCTGCTGCTCGAGACGATCCCTGATATCGAAAACCCCAACCGCGACCGGGCTCCCCTGGCCGGCGACCTGCCGAGCCCGCTCAATCCTCCGCCGGGCTGCGCCTTCCATCCGCGCTGCCCGCTGGCCATGGAGATCTGCAAGCGCGAGCGGCCTGAGATGCGCATGGTCGAAAGCGACGTGCGCGTCGCCTGCCATGCGATCGATGTCGGTAGCGGGCAGCCGGCACAGGTTTGAAGCGCAGCGTGTTTGGCGGCGCTCCCAAAACGCAAGGGCGGCGGACCGTCAGCATGCCCCTGGTGGGATCCTGATCGTCATGTTCCTGCCGGTTCCAGCGATATCGCGATCCACAGCGGGCCGGTACCCCGCCACGCCTAAGCCCTCATCGACTTTTCGGGTGTTGCCAATACGGGTCGGGACGACGTCACGAACGGTGGGGGTGCTGGGATTGGCACGGTAGATCCCGATTCACGACCTATTCCTGTATTTGGTGCGATGGAGACGCCGTTTCCGCCGGCGAGTCCGGGACCTCAAACAATCGCAGCCGAGCAAAAGGAAACTGGCGCAGTCCCCGGGGGAATAGTCCTCCACGCAGAACCTGCGCAACAATCAGGCCATGACATCTTGAGAAGGAACAGGTCTCATGAGCAATCCTGCAATCGGTGCGATAGGTGGTGCTCTCCCATCATCCAGGCCGGATTCTTCTGTCGCCCTGTCGCATCAGGTATCGTTCGACGCGGCTCTCGATGAAGCAAGGACGTCGGTATCCAAGACGTCCGCTCCGAAGAAAACCTTCGCCTACGCCAACACGCCGATCCACCAAAGGCCGATCAGCGAGCCTGAGCCGGATCACACAACCGTGCTTCCCGAAGGCAGCGATCCGTCGGTGGTGTCATCATGGTGGGGCACTCTGTCCACTGAGACGCGCCAGGATCTGATCGCCAATCACACCGACGAGCTTGGAAAGCTCAGAGGTTTGCCGGCCGAGGACATCGACAAGATAAACAGGAAGCGCGTCAATCTGGATATTGCCAGGGACCAGGAAAGACTTTGGGAAATCCCTAACGAAATTCAAGCGCTGAAAAATGCCATGCCGAGTGGGGAGGCAGGAAGAGACGGAGTAAACTATCAGGAGAAGATCCGGGCGTTGAAAGATGAGCAAAGCCGCCTGAGAGGTGAACTTTCAATTGCCAAAAAAATCCACATTCAGATGGAGATGCTCGATTCACAAGGAGGATCGGAGGCCTATCTTCTTACATATGATCCTGCAGATGATGGACGATTTGCCGTAGCCTTGGGAAATCCTGATACAGCTCACAATATAGGTGTTCTCGTTCCCGGCGTCAGTCATGACGCCAAAAAAGAAGATGGGATCGGATCTCAGTTCCCGACTGTGACGCAGGGCCTCTCTCTCTTTCACCAGATGAATTTCGAGGGACAACCTAACGCTAAAAATTCCATCATTGTCTGGATGGGGGCGGATATGCCCGACAATATTCCTGCAGGCATAAATGGAACTTACGGCGATAGTCGTCATGGCGCGCAAGCGCTAAAAGAGGATGTCACCGGATACGAAGTGGCGAGGACGAATCCCCATAGTCACATCACTCTTATTGGACACAGCTATGGGTCTTATATGGCGAGTGTAGCCATTCATGAAAATGGTCTTCGTGTTGACGATCTTGTCGTAGTTGGCTCGCCTGGAGTGGACGGGACCAATGCAACCGAGCTTGGTTCGCAGGGACATGTCTGGGCAGCGCGTGCCAAGGGAGATGACGTGGTGCCTCAGGGGTGGCTCGCCGATAGTGAGCCGACCGACAGGAACTTCGGTGCCATAACTTTCTCAACTGAAGGGGCTGAGGGCCATGGTGCATATCTGGACAACGGAACGCAGTCATTAGTGAATATCGCCAGGATCTCGACAGGAAAAACAGGCGATGTTGTAACTCGCGTACCCGATGAATACGGTACGATATTTTTTAAAGACAATGCGGACATAACCAGGCAGTGGAAGACGTCTCAGGTATTTCAAGTATTGAAGTGATTCGATCTTCTTGTTGGGAAGCGCCGCGTGCGGACAGAATGAGTTGCCGCCGCCTTCTGTTTGCCAATGCTGTATGATGGCTGCTCGCCAAGCTGAATTGGGTGTGGTCTGGCGTAGCGTCATCCGTGTTCAGTGGTTCGCGGAGAAGGCCTGAGTTGCCTGCGGCTGGCGACGTGCCAGCATATAGAATGCGGCAACATGCGTGATCATCAGCAGGGGTACGTAGAGCATCGGGATCGCGTAGGCGGCGCCCAACGCCCCGGCGAGATCCGGAAGGCCGAGCTGGTTGCCGTGATAATAGTCGACGATGATGTCGATTGTTCCCGCGACGTTGAAGGCGACCACGAAGCTCCAGAACAGCGGGCGTATCCTGACCATCACAAGGGCCAGCATGGCCAGCAAGCCGGTGGCGAAGTCGCCATAGGCGGCGAACTCGGCAAAGCCGCTGGGCAGATTGGGACCGACCACACCCGGAACGAGGAAGACGAGCCCGAAAAACCGAAAGCTGTGCAGGGTTGCGATGGCACGTTGCGCCTCGACCCTGTCCATCGACCGAAGCCTCGGCCAGCCATAGGCACCGAAACATAGCAGCCATGGCACATAGCCCAATACCAGATGCAGCAGGAAGATGGTTGCCGGCGACATGTGGAGCCCTCTCACGGGTTGACGCGATTGCCCGGCCTTCGGGCCGGAACGCTTCGAAAACGCCCCTCAAACTATGCTCCCTTTCGATGAGCGCATATCTGCGATAATGTTGATGTGCTATGAAGCAAAACTTCACAGTCAGACACAGCGCGCTGGACGGTGTGGAGGCGTTCTTGAACGTCGCCCAGCACCGCAGTTTCCGTCGCGCGGCCGCCGCGCTCGGGGTGACACCGTCGGCGATAAGCCAGTCGGTACGGGCGCTGGAGGCGCGCCTCGGCGCAGCGCTTCTCCTGAGGACGACACGCAGCGTCGGGCTGAGCGAAGCCGGCGAACGCTTCTTGTCGCGGGCAAGGCCCGCCTTCGAGGAACTGGTTGCCGCAAGCGAGGTTGCGCGCGCGCTCGGAAGCAGGCCGACCGGCCTGCTGCGCCTTGCCGTGCCCCCTGGCGTGGTGTCGGTTTTGCTCGAGCCGCTGATCGCATCCTTCTGCCAGGCTTATCCGGAAATCGAGGTAGAGATCGCGGCGAGCGGGGAACTGATCGATCTTGTGGCTCAGGGATTCGATGCCGGCATCCGGATGGGGCAGTTCATTGCGGCCGACATGATCGCGCTGCGCCTGACGCCTGCGTTCCCGTTCGTGGTCGTCGGCAGTCCGGAATATCTAGTCAAGCGCAAGGGCCCCGAGCGCATCGACGATCTGCGCCAGCATGCCTGCATGCGGATGCGCCGCTCGGATGGATCGATCGCGCCATGGCGTTTTGTCGAGGGCAATAGAACGGTGGAGGCGATCGTCTCAGGGCCGCTGATCGCACATGACTTTCCCACCCTCCTGGGCGCGGCGATCCGGGGGCTGGGACTTGCCCACTTGCCCGGCCCGCTCGCCAGGGCGCCGATCGCCGAAGGTCGATTGCAGGCGGTGATGGCGCCTTACGCCATTACCGTGCCTGGCGTCTTTCTTTACTATCCGGACAGACGGCAGGTCTTGCCGAAACTGCGCGCCTTCATCGACCATATGAAACGCCAGAGCACAACTTCGGATCTTCGAGACGACGGGTAGATCGAGGCGGATTTCCGGGCGACATGGATCTTTGGGGCCGCCGCGGCACTTGTCGAGATTGTGGACGAACTTCGCAAAGTCCTTCGCACTATCGGTTCAGGCGGTGCGACTATTCCGCATGCCGAGATAGGTCAGGGGCGGGCTGCCGAAGGCGCGCTTGAACATGATCGTGAAGGCGGCAGGGTTCTCATAGCCCAGATCAATTGCAACCGTCGTGACGGGGTCACCTGCGGCCAGGCGGGGCATTGCGCACAACAGGCAGGCCTGCTGGCGCCAGGCCAGGAAGCTGAGGCCGGTCTCGCGCCGAAAGAGGCGGGTGAAGGTGCGCCGGCTCATGCCGAGCGCCGTGCTCCAGTCGTCGATCCTCTCATGAATGGTCGGCCGCTCGACGAAGCGTCGGCAGCGAAGGGCCAACGCCCCATGCGATGGATAATGCAGGGAAAGCGGCAGCACCGGCATTTGCTGCATTTCGTGCCGTATCAACTCCATCAAGGCGCCCGAGCGGCTGTCGAGGTCATATTCGAGCGGCAGGTTGAGCGCCTCGGTCAACAGGCTTCGCATGAAGGGCGAAATGGAGACGACCTGGCAGTGGGCGGGCATGCTGGGAACCGCGTCGGGTTCGAGATAGAGGCTTTGCATGCCGACCGCACCGACCATGCGCACGTGATGCGTCGTGCCGGGAGGAATCCACATGCCGCGCTGCGGGGGCATGACCCAGGTGCCGCTCGGCGTCGCGAGCACGACGACGCCGGACGCCCCCGAGATCAATTGTCCTCGTCGATGATGGTGGGGCGGGACGATGAAGCCGTCGGGATAATCGCGACCGATCGCGATGATCGGTCGGGGGATATGGTCGACCGTGTCGATATGGACATCGCGCATGTTGGCCCACTCTCGTAGGAATATGGCCCAACATTGGTGGCAGGCCGTACGACCTCTCGGTACGCTGTTGATAGGCCGTGCGCAAGATTTTCGCGCCGATCGACCATGGCTTTCTCTGAGGATCTTCCGTGTCTACCCAAGATCTACCGCGTCAACGCATACATCCGCAGCCGCAGAAGAATACGAAGACAGTGTTCTCCGTCCTGTGGGCCGCAAGTTTCTGTCACTTGCTGAATGACATGCTGCAGGCGCTTCTGCCCGCCGTCTATCCGATCCTCCAGGGTAATTTCGAGCTCACTTTCGCGCAGGTCGGCTTTCTGACCTTCATCTACCAGATCACGGCGTCGCTGTTTCAGCCTTTCATCGGCTACTATACCGATCGTCGGCCCCTGCCATATTCCTTGCCGGTCGGCATGACTTCATCGATGTCCGGCTTATTGACGCTCGCCTTCGCCCCGAACTACGGCGTCCTGTTGATCGGTTCCATGCTGCTGGGACTTGGCTCCTCGATCTTTCATCCGGAGTCCTCGCGTATCGCTCGCCTGGCATCGGGCGGGGCTCATGGGCTGGCGCAATCGCTGTTCCAGGTCGGCGGCAATTTCGGCTCGGCGCTCGGTCCCCTGGCCGCCGCCTTCTTCGTGCTGCCGCGTGGGCAGGCCGGCTTGGCCTGGTTCGCGCTCGCAGCTCTTGCCGGCATCGTCATATTGACGGCGCTCGGGCACTGGTACCGGCTCAACGGCCATGCCAGGCGGCCGTCACACAAGGCACCCACCCATCATGCGACCTTGTCGCGTGGGCAGGTTTCGCGGGCAATGGCCATATTGATCGCGCTGCTTTTCTCCAAATATATCTATCTCGGCAGCTTCACGAGCTATTACATCTTCTATCTCAAGGACAAGTTCGGCCTGGCCACGCAGACGGCCCAGATCTACCAGTTCGTGTTCTTCGCGGCGGTTGCGGCCGGTACGATTGCCGGCGGGCCGATCGGCGACAGGCTCGGCCGGAAGGTCGTGATCTGGGTTTCCATCCTGGGTGTGCTGCCGTTCTCCCTGCTGCTGCCGCATGTCGGATTGATGGCAACCGCCGTGCTGAGCGTGATCATCGGCTTTGTGATCTCCTCGGCCTTCCCTGCAATCGTGGTCTATGGGCAGGAACTGATGCCTGGCCGCGTCGGCATGGTCTCCGGCCTGTTCTTCGGCTTCATCTTCGGCATCGGCGGCATCGGGGCGGCGGCGCTCGGCACGCTGGCCGACTGGACGGGCATCAATTTCGTCTTCCAACTCTGCGCCTTCCTGCCGGCACTCGGAATTCTCACGGTGCTCCTACCGAACCTGCGAGAACCCAAGCCGCTGCATGCATGAGAGTTGCTGGCAGTGCTGCTTGTCCTGGACGTGCGGCCGGCGCGCTCGCTGCAGTTGTTCTTCGATGGTGAGGCAGTAACTGCCAACCCATCACCACTTGCGTGCTCCAGCGCGCATCCGCCAATTCGGTGACCAGGAAGTCGGCCGGTGCCGAGACCTTGGCGACGGCACGCGAACAAGTCGGCCGCGCGGTCGCTCCAGCCATGCCTGGCGCCCAGGCGCAGGAAACGGGAGCTACGAAACCATCTGCCGGCCTATTCGCTCCCGCGCTGCCCAACGCCACTACCCCGGAGGTAGTTGGGCGACCCCCAGCAAGTGGCTTTACTCCCCTCGACGCGAACGATGCCGTTCGCCAGAAATGACGAGGAGCCAACATGCCATCCTATCCCATCCACACCGTCGCCACCGCGCCCGAGGAGGCGCGGCCGGTTCTCGGTGAACTCGCCAAAACCTTCGGCGTGATCCCCAACATCGCAGGTGCGATGGCAAACTCGCCGGCGCTGATCAAGGCGTTCGCCGGCCTGTTCCGGCAGGTTCATTCCGGTACGTTCACCGAGGCGGAGATCCAGATCCTGCTGCTGACCAATGCCGTCGCCAATTCCTGCGATTGGGCGGTGGCGTTCCACACCATGCTGGCTCTGAAGGAGGGCCTCGCGCCTGCCGATGTCGAGGCGGTCCGCAGGCGCGGCATCCCTGCGGATGGAAGGCTGGCTGCGCTGTCCAGCCTGGCCCGGAAGCTGATCGAGAGGCGCGGCCATGTGAGCGACCACGATCTCGAAACCTTCGTCAACGCCGGGTTCCATGGGGAGCAGGTGTTGGAGATGCTGGCCGTGACCGCGGCCTCGACGATCACCAATTATGTCGGCACCATTGCCCGGCCGCCACTCGAAGGCTTCTTGCAGCCGCATGCCTGGCGAGCCTGACCGGCCACATCGCCGGCGCCGTGCCCTGGCACGGCGCTCTCCCATCCAACGACGTTTCCGAAGGGGCTTGGCCATGTCCATGCAGGATACGATAGCCACGCCGCGGGGTGGCCAAGTGGGCGCCCTGCTGCGCCATTGGCGTGATTTGCGTCGCAAGAGCCAATTGGAACTCTCATTCGACACGGGCGTGTCGCAGCGACATCTCAGTTTCATCGAGGTCGGTCGCACGGTGCCCAGTCGTCAGATGCTGATCGACCTCGCCACCGCTCTGGACATGCCCTTGCGCGACCGGAATACGCTGCTGCTGGCTGGCGGTTACGCGCCCATATATCGCGATGGTGCCTGGGACGGCGTGGAGATGCGCAGCATCACCAAGGCCCTGGAGCGTATGCTGCATCAGCACGAACCATTCCCGGCCCTGGTCATGGATCGCTATTGGAACGTGCTCATGACGAACCGATCTGCGCCGCGCCTCTTCAGCCGTTTCACGGATTTGTCGGTGCGCAAGGCGCCGCGCAACCTGCTGCATCTGGTTTTTGATCCAAATGGCCTGCGCCGCTTCATTGCGGATTGGCCGGCTGTTGCACGAAGCCTGATCCAGCGTGTTCATCGTGAAGCCGTGGGACGCATCATCGACGACAAGGTCAAGGAACTGCTGGCGGCACTTCTGGCCTATCCGGATGTCGAGCCCGCGTGGACCTCGCCCGAGGCTGCAAGCCCCCTTGCGGCGATGCCGGTCATCCCGATCGGCCTTGTCAAGGACGGCAGGGTGCTCGACTATTTCTCAATGGTCACCACCGTTGGTACGCCCCAGGCGGTCGCCGCCCAGGAACTGCGCATCGAATGCATGTTCCCGGCTGACGAAGCGAGCGAGGCTTTTCATATCGAGATACTGGGGCGGGACTGACATGGAGTTAACCGAGGGCGAGCGAGATTCAGCGACACTGAGCGAGGTTCAGTGACATTCCAGGGCCGTATTGGCCTTGAAAGTGAAAGGACAAGCAATGGCCGTCGCCAAGAACACGATCTGCGTATGGTACGACAAGGAAGCCGAGGCTGCGGCCCGCTTCTATGCCGAGATCTTTCCCGACAGCACGGTGCATGCCGTCCATCGCGCACCCGGCGACTACCCGTCAGGCAAGGAGGGCGACGTGCTGACGGTCGAATTCACCGTTGCCGGCATTCCCTGCCTCGGCCTCAATGGCGGACCCGCGTTCAAGCACAGCGAAGCCTTTTCCTTCCAGATCGCCACGGACGACCAGGAGGAGACGGATCGCTACTGGAATGCCATCGTCGGCAATGGCGGCCAGGAAAGCGCGTGCGGCTGGTGCAAGGACAGATGGGGCATCTCCTGGCAGATCACGCCGCGGGTGTTGACAGAGGCCTTGGCTGCCGGTGGCGCGGAAGCCAAACGCGCCTTCGAAGCGATGATGGCGATGCGCAAGATCGACGTCGCGGCGATCGAGGCGGCTCGTCGGGGCTGACGATGCCGCCACCCGTTGGCGGAGATCGCCCTGCGATCTCCATATATGATTTTATCGTGATATGTCAGTATGTTGAGTCAAGATATTCGACGATCGCCTTCACGTCGGCTTCGGCGATCGGCGCCTTGTAGGTCTTGATCATCTTGTTGACTTCGGCAGCCCAGAAGGCCTGTCCCTTCTTCGGCGGCTGCGTGCGGATATAGTCCGCCGAATGACAGGCGGTACAATTGTTCTGCGCGGTTTCGAGGTTCGGCCCGTCCTTGAATTTGGAAGCCTCGTCGGGAAGCTGGTAGGTCAGCGGCCGGGCGAAGACCAGGGAGACAGGCAGCAAAGCGAGGGCGGCTGCCAGTGATGCGGTGACGATACGTTTCATCATGGCTCTCCTCAGGCTGCCGTGACCTTGGTGGCTTCGACGCAGTTGCGCATGTAGCCGGCCGGGTTCCACAGCGGCTTGTCGGGCTGGGTCTTGCCGTCATTGCCGGTGGCGCGCACCTTGAGCACATGGGCTCCCGGCTCGAGCCGAATATCGGTGGTCCACTCCCGGAAGGAATAATTGCCGAGATCCTCGCCGAGGCGTGCCGGCAGCCAGGTGGCGCCGTCGTCGGTCGAGATGGAAACCTGCCTGATGCCCGAGCCGCCATCGAAGGCGAAGCCGCGCAGCTTCATGGGTGCGCCGGCCGGCACTTTCTGGCCGTCGAGCACGCTGGTGATGAAGGAGCGCACATTGAACCGGTTGATCGGCACGGTCTTGTCCGGCGCCTTGCCGGGTTCGGTACAGGCGCAGTCATTGTCGGGAATGCGGTAGGCGGATTTCATCCAGAAGCCCTCGAACGGCTTGTCGAGCACGGTGATCTCGTTGAGGTGCTTGAGCCAGTAGGTGCCGTACCAGCCCGGTACGACCAGGCGAACCGGGAAGCCGTTCAGCCAGGGCAGGTCCTCGCCGTTCATGGCATAGGCCAGCATCACCTCGCCGTCGCGGGCATGGTCGATGTCGAGAGCCTTGACGAAATCGGGTGTATCGGGCGCGGCCGGACCGTCCAGGCCGCCGAACGATACCTGCACCGCGCCGGGCTGCACGCCGGCCTTGTCGAGAATAGCCCTGAGGGGAACGCCTTTCCAGCTGGCATTGCCCATGGCGCCGTTGGCGAGCTGTCCGCCGGCGACGCGCGGTTCGACGAAGCCGCGGCTGTTGCCCGAGCACTGGTGGGCGGCCACCATTTCGATCGGCTCGAAAGCCTTGAGGTCATCCAGCGACAGGGAAAGCGGCGTCCTGACCAGCCCCTTGACCTCGACCCGGTAGGTCTGGGGATCGATCCCGAGCGGGATGTCGGAGAGGTGGTAGCGCACGAAGAAGGCGTCGTTCGGGGTGATGATGCCTTCATTGAAGATCTGGAAGGGCGTTTCGAGCTGCGGCGGGCGCTCGGTCAGCCCGATCAGGGGGCGCTTGCCGGGATATGTCACCAAGGGGCGCTCGCCATTGGCAAAGGGCAGGGTGACCGTCTCTTCCGCGTGGGCGAGAGGCGGCAAAATCATTCCGCTTGCCAAGGCGGCGGCAGTCGAGCCGCCCAGCTTCAGGACATTGCGTCGGCTGATCATGGTCACCTTCCTGGGGTTATCGTTGGTGGTGTCGTGCGGTCGTTTGCGCAGATATGCGGGCGTTGACTTGACCGGAAAAACGCGAGGCCGGCCGCCTTGTTCCTGTCCCATGCCTCAAGGCTTGGAGTCACCGTCACCGCCATGGAGGAAGGACGCAGTCGGCTGACGCATGTCGGCCGCCTGGAGCGTGGTGACCGCGATCATGTGATAGGCATCCTCGGCGCTGCAGCCGCGCGAGAGGTCGTTGGCAGGCTTGGCCAGCCCCTGCAGGATCGGCCCGATGGCGCTCGCCCCGCCGATGCGCTGGGCGATCTTGTAGCCGATGTTGGAAGCGTCGAGATTGGGAAAGATGAAGACATTGGCGCCGCCGTGCAGGGGTGAGTTCGGTGCCTTGGCGGCACTCACCGCTTCGACGAACGCACTGTCGAACTGCAGCTCTCCGTCGATGGCAAGATCGGGATCGGCGGCATGGGCAAGGCGCGTCGCCTCCACCACTTTGGAGACGCGTTCGTGCGAAGCGCTGCCGATCGTGGAGAAGGACAGCATCGCCACCTTGGCCGATACGCCGGCTAGGGCCTGGTAGGAGCGGGCGGACACCCGCGCGATATCGGCGAGCTCTGCCGCATCGGGATCGATGACGAGGCCGCAATCGGCAAACAGGAAGGCGCCCTTCTTCACGTGGTAGGGCTGGCACAGCATCATCAGGAAGAAGCTGGAGACCAGGGCGGCGCCGGGCGCCCGGCCGATGCATTGCAGCGCCGCGCGCACGGTATCGGCGGTGGTCGCCACGGCACCGCCCACCGTGCCGTCGACCTCGCCCTCGCGCACCATCATGGCGGCGAAGGTCAAAGGCGAGCGCAACGCCTCGACCGCCGCCTGCGCGTCGACGCCCTTGGATTGGCGCAGCCGGTGATAGGCGGCGGCCAGGCGAGGGGCGAGCGGCGAGGTGGCCGGGTCCTCGATGCGGATCTCTTCGCTTGCGGCACCGGCTTCGAGCAGACGCTGCCTGATGATGTCGCCGCTGCCGACGAGGATGATCTGGGCAATGCCATCCCGGCTGGCCCGCAAGGCCGCCTCGACGATGCGCGGGTCCTCGCCCTCGGCAAGGACGATGCGCCTGGGTGCGGCCTTGGCCGCGGCGATGATGCGGTCGAGCGGTTTCATGACACATGCCCCAGGAGATACATGCCGGCGAGGATGAAGAGGGCGAGGAAGACGGTCTCGGCGACGATCAGGGCGACTGCGTCACCGCCGACTTCGAGCACCCGGCGCAGCGCCGTCTTCATGCCGACGGAGACGATGCCCGCCAGCAGGGCCCAGCGCGAGACCTCGGCGCCCGCTTCGGCGACCACCCGCGGGATCAGGCCGAACGAATTGATCGCGGCCAGGATGAGGAAGGTAATGACGAAGCCGGGCAGCAGGGGCGGGCGGCCGGCAGCATCGTCCGGGCCGGCAATGTTGCGGGTGGCCAGCGAATAGACCAGCACCACCGGCGCCAGCATGGCCACGCGGATGAGCTTAACCAGCGTGGCCGCCTCGCCGGCCTCCGGCGAGACGGAAAAGCCCGCCCCGACCACCTGGGCGACGTCGTGGATGGTGCCGCCGAAGAAGATGCCGGTGGCGCGCGCATCAAGCCCGATCGCGTGGGCGAGGATCGGATAGACGATCATGGCGATGGTGCTGAGCACGGTGACCGAGAGCACCGTGAAGATCAGATTGCGCTCGGAGAACTCGTTCTTGGGCAGCACGGCCGCAATGGCCATGGCGGCAGAGGCACCGCAGATCGCCACCGAGCCGCTGGTTATCAGCGCCAGCCGCCAGCCCCGGCCGAGCACCTTGGCGGCCAGCAGGCCAAAGCCGATGGTGGCCGCGATGGCCGCGACCAAGAGGAGGATGGTGCCGGCGCCGAGCCCGATCAGCAGGTCGACGCTGATGCGCATGCCCAGCAAGGCCACGCCGAGGCGAAGCACCTTCCTGGCGCACAGGTCGATGCCGGGAACGCAGCGCCCTTCCTCCGACAGGAAATGCAGGGCGATGCCGAGCAGCAGCGCCATCAGCATGGCCGGCGCGCCGTAATGGTCGGACAGGAATTGGGCGGCGATGGCGGTGGCACCGGTCACCGCCACGCCCGGCCAATAGCGGACTGCCGCCGAGGGAAGCCCTCCGAACCGGCTGGGCGTTACGGCTGAGGTCGTCATGGGCGCGTGTCCTGTGGTCGGGAAGCTGGCATGCGGCGCGAAGGGCCTGCCCGGTTCGGGGCAGGCCGCAGTCGGTCAGGCGCGCTGCTGAGGCCGCATGTCGGCGCGGTCGATGCCGGCGACCGGCACGGGCTTCTTCATGGCGTCGCGCCGGAAGGGTTCGCCCAGCTCCTGGTTGAGCACGACCTCGACGAAGGTGGTTACGCCCCTGGCCTGATCGTCGAGCGCCCTGGCGAGAGCCTCGGTCAGGCCGGCCGGCGTGTCGACGCTGACGCCCTTGAGCCCGCAACCCTCGGCCACCTTGGCGTAGCTGAGATTGGGGTTGAGCTCGGTGCCGACGAAATTGTTGGCGTACCACAGCGTGGTGTTGCGCTTTTCCGCGCCCCATTGGTAGTTGCGGAAGATCACCATGGTGATGGCCGGCCAGTCCTCGCGGCCGATCGCCCCCATCTCGTTCATCGAGATGCCGAAGGCGCCGTCGCCGGCAAAGCCCACCACCGGCGTGTTGGGACAGCCGATCTTGGCGCCGACGATGGAGGGGAAACCGTAGCCGCAGGGACCGAACATGCCGGGCGCCAGATATTTGCGACCCTGCTCGAAGCTCGGATAGGCATTGCCGATCGCGCAATTGTTGCCGATGTCGGTGGAGATGATCGCCTCCTTCGGCAGCGCGGCCTGGATGGCGCGCCAGGCCTGGCGCGGCGACATGCGGTTGGGCTCGCGCCGGCGGGCACCGTCGTTCCATTCCGTGCCCGGATCGTCGTCTTCATGGTCCATCGAGGAGAGCTGCTGCAGCCAGGCCGAACGGGTCTGGTGGATGGTGGCCACGCGCTCCTTGCGGCCCGTATCGCCGGCCGCCGGCGACAATTGCGCCAGAATCTGGCCCGCCACCTGCCTGGCGTCGCCGCAAATGCCGACGGTGACCTTCTTGGTGAGGCCGATGCGGTCGGCATTGATGTCGACCTGGATGATCGCAGCCTGTTTCGGCCAATAGTCGATGCCGTAGCCCGGCAGGGTCGAGAACGGGTTGAGGCGGGTGCCGAGCGCCAGCACCACGTCGGCCTTGGCGATCAGTTCCATCGCGGCCTTGGAGCCGTTATAGCCGAGCGGCCCGACGGCGAGGCGATGGCTGCCTGGGAAGGCGTCGTTGTGCTGATAGCCGCAGCACACCGGCGCATCGAGCCGTTCGGCCAGCGCCATGGACTCGCCGATGGCATTGCCGATGACGACGCCGGCGCCGTTGAGGATCACCGGGAATTTCGCCTCGGACAGGAGCTTGGCGGCCTGGGCGATCGCCTGCGGCCCGCCGGCCGGGCGTTCGAAGCGGACGATCGCCGGCAAATCGACATCGATCACCTGGGTCCAGAAGTCGCGGGGAACATTGATCTGCGCCGGAGCGCAGCCGCGCCAGGCCTTCTCGATCACCCGGTTCAGCACTTCGGGAATGCGCGAGGGATCGCGCACCTCTTCCTGATAGCACACCATCTCCTCGAACATCGCCATCTGGTCGACTTCCTGGAAGCCGCCCTGGCCGATGGTCTTGTTGGCCGCCTGGGGGGTGACCATCAGGAGCGGGGTGTGGTTCCAATAGGCCGTCTTCATGGCGGTGATGAAGCCGGTAACACCCGGTCCGTTCTGGCCGATCGCCATGGCCATGGTGCCGGTGGCGCGACTGAAGCCGTCGGCCATCATGCCGGCATTGGTCTCGTGAGCGCAGTCCCAGAACTTGACGCCGGCCTTGGGAAAGAGGTCCGACACCGGCATCATGGCCGAGCCGATGATGCCAAAGGCATGCTCGATGCCGTGCATCTGGAGGACTTTGACGAAGGCTTCTTCCGTGGTCATTTTCATGGCTTGGTTCCTTTCGAAGGGGCCATTCGATGCTGAGAGGGTGTTTTAATTTTCATTTTCTATTTCAAATAGATACATTGGTTTTCAAAACCAATTTGATCGGCAGGCGCTCTAGAAAATCTCATCCTTGAGGTAGTACCAGCGGTACATGCCCCACTGTCCCAGGCGCCTGAACGGCGTCAGCAGCCCGTGGCTCGGCAGCGGCGAGGTGAAGATCGGCAAATCGAGGCCGCCGCCCTTGCCGGCGACCATCTGGGCCATGCGGCGGCCGGCCTGCGCCGAGTACATGACGCCGTTGCCGCCATAGCCCATGGCGTAGAACAGCGGCTGGGCCGGGTCGGGGCGGAAGATGCGCGGCATCATGTCGTGGCTGACATCGACCCAGCCCCACCAGGAATAGTCGATCTCGATGCCGCGCAGGATCGGGAACTTCCGGTAGAGCCCTTCGACCAGCAGGTTGAGATGCTTGGGATTGGCCGCATCGCCGCCGGTGATGGCGCTGCGGCTGCCGATCTGCAGGCGGCCATCCGGCAGCAGGCGATAATAATGGCGCAAGGTGCGCGTATCGGTCAGCGGGATGTGGGTCCTGAAATTCAGCGCTTCTCGCTCTTCCTGCGTGAGCGAGCGGGTGACGACCGAGTTGGACAGGATCGGCATCAGCCGGTGCCGGGTCAGGGGATGCAACCCGGGCGAGGTGTAGCCGGCCGTGGCGATGCAGACGGCGCGGGCGTGCACGGTTCCCCCCGGCGTCCTCAGATGATGGACGCCGCCCTTGAGTTCGCAGCCGAGCACGGGGCTCGAGACATGCACCCTGGCTCCGAGCTTGCGTGCCAGCTTCAGATAGCCGAAGGCGAGCTTGGCGGCATGGATGCCGATGCCGTCGGGCTCGTACATGGCGCCCTTGGCCTCGGCGTCGCGCACGAAATCGCTGTGGATCTCGTCGCGTCCGACCATGCGGGCACGGTAGCCGAACACCTCGTTCAGCAGCTGCGTTTCCTTCTCCAGCGCCGGCATCATCTTCTCGCGATGGGCGATGTAGAGATGGCCGCCATCCTGGGGCTCGCAGTCGATCTCCGGCGAGCGGATCAGTTCTCGGAACAGCTCGAAGGCATCGGCGATCTCGCCATGGAGCTTTTTGGCGACATCCATCCCCCAGCGCTCGATCCATTGCGAGCGCTTCAATCGGCCCGATGAGATCTGCGCCTGGCCGCCATTGCGAGTCGAGCAGCCCCAGGCGACGCCGTTGGCTTCCAGTACCGTCGCCTTGATGCCATGTTCCCTGGCAAGATGGATGGCGCAGGACAGACCCGTATAGCCCGAGCCGATGATGGCGACATCGACATCGAGGTCTCTGGTCACGGGGCCATCGTCGGCGGGCGGCGTGCCCGCCGTGCCGATCCAGTAGGTCGGCGCATAGTCCTTGCCGGTGCCCGGATCGGGGGCATGGATCGGATCATAGGCCGGATCGAAGGGCTGTCTTGGCGCCGTCGTCCTGGCAAGCAGCTGGTCCATCGGATTGTCCTCCCGCGCTGAGCTCAGCCCTGCGCAGCCTGCGGCGGCCGGTTCTTGCGGAAGGCCTGTTTGCGGATGATCTTGCCGTCGGCGAGGGTGAAGAGGTCGCAACCCTCCGCCTCGATGCGGCTGCCGTCGGCCTGGGTGCCGGAGAAGACCCATTCCGAAACCGCCCGGTCGTCATGGACGAAATGGCTGTGATGGGCCCAGCGCGCATCGGGCATCGCCTGCCACACAGCGCTGAAGGCATCGGCGATGGCCTGGCCGCCGGAAAAGCGGGTGCCGTAGACTTCCGGCCCGCCGACGGCGTCGAACACGCAGTCCGGGGCGAAGAAGGCCATGACGCCGTCGATGTCGTGCCGGTTGAAGGCATCGAAGAGGCGGGCAAGATCGGCTGCGGTCATCGACATTTCAGTTTCCTCGTATTTTCGCGGCGACCCTTCGGGCAAAGCTTCGCCGTGAGCCGGCTGGGCGGCCCGTTGGTCTTGTTTTCAAGTTGGTCCGGTGCGGCGCCGGCGTCGGGCGATCAGCCCAGGGTGGGCACCCTCAAGTACGGTTGCGCGGCCGTCAGATCTTGCCCTTCCAGGGGATGAGCGCCTTTTCCAGGTGGCGGATCAAAAGGTCGAAGGCGAAAGCGAAGATGCCGATGATGAAGATGCCCATGATCACCGTGTCGCTTTCCAGATTCTCGGCCGCGTTGAGCACCATGAAGCCGAGGCCTCGGTTCGCGGCGACCATTTCGGCCGCGACGAGCGTGGTCCAGCCGACGCCGATGCCGATGCGCATGCCGGTGAAGATCTCCGGAAGGGCGGCCTTCAGAATGACCTGGCTGATGACCTGGCTGCGGGTACCCCCCATCGCATAGGCGGCATGGATCTGTTCGGTCGAGACCGAGCGCACGCCGGCCCGGGCCGCGATGGCCATCGGTGCGAAGATTGCCAGATAGATCAGGAATACTTTCGGGAACTCGCCGATGCCGAGCCAGATGATGATCAGCGGCAGATAGGCGAGTGGCGGCAGTGGCCGGTAGAACTCGATGATCGGATCGAACAGGCCGCGTACGAAGCGGTTGACACCCATCAGGATGCCGATCGGCACGGCGGTAACCAGGGCGAGCAGGAAGGCACCGACGACGCGGCCGAGACTGGCCATGGTGTGTTCGGCGAGGGTCGAGTTGGAGACGCCGTCGGTGAGCGCCAGTACGAACTTGTCCCAGACGGCCAGGGGGGATGGCAGGAATAGGGGCTTGACCCAGCCGGTTTCCGTGACGAGGAACCACAGGGCGATCAGGACGATGGCGGTGGCCAGGCTGATCAGGCCGCTGCTGCCGTCGCCGGGGGCACCGAAGATCTTGCCGGGCTGGACGGGCCGCGCCTTCAGGACACCCTCAAGCATGGGCTGCCTCCGGATTGGCGCGCTCGTCGCCATAGATGATGCCGAGTACTTCTTCACGCATCCTGATGAACTGGGGGCTGGACTTGATGGCACGGGCGTTACCCTCCGCGAGGAACTGGCGATTGAAATCGAGTTCGTAGGTGTGGGTGATGCGGCCGGGGCGCGGCGACATCACGATCAGCCGCGACCCCAGGAACAGCGCTTCCTCGACGCTGTGGGTGATGAAGAAGAACATCTTGTTGGTGAGCTGCCAGACCTTGAGCAGCAGTTCCTGGATGGTCTCGCGGGTCAGCGCGTCCAACGCCGCCATCGGTTCGTCCATCAGGAGCATGGCCGGGTCGCAAGTCAGGGCTCTGGCGATGCCCACGCGCTGCTGCATGCCGCCCGACAGGTGGTAGATCATGTGGCGATGGAAGTCCTGCAGGCCGACCAGGGCCAGGTTCTTGGTGGCGAGCTCCCGCCGCCTGGTCTTGTCGACGCCGCGCAGCTTGAGGCCGAACTCGGTGTTGTCGATCACGTTGAGCCAGGGCAGCAGCGCATGTTTCTGGAACACCACGCCCCGGTCGGCGCCCGGACCGCTGATCCGATTGTTCCCGAGTGAGATCTCGCCATCGGACGGCGCCATGAAACCGGCCATGATGTTGAGCAATGTGGTCTTGCCGCACCCCGATGCACCGAGGGCAACGACGAAATCCCCGCTGTTGATGCTGAGATTGACGCCCTTGAGGGCTATGACGGCCTGGTCCGAATAGAGGCCTGGATATGTCAGGCTGACGTTCTTGACACTAAGCGTTTCCATAACGAATGCCTCCCGGCAGCTTGGTCACGGGGCACGTTGGATGTGCTGTCGGCCGCCCGGAGCAAGGGTTGCACGGGCGATCGACGGTGTGCGCGATCGGGGCGCTCTATTTGGCCGCGCTCCGGGCAAAGCTCGCGTTCACATAGGGCGCGTAGTCGTCGAGCGACTTGCTGATCTGTTTCTGCTCGACCAGGAACTTTGCGCTCGCATTGAGGGCGCGCACCGCGCCGCCGCCGAGCCAGCTATCCGAAGCCTGTTCGGCTGCATTGGGGAAGGAGAGCAGCTTCAGGGCCTCGACAGTGCTGGGGCCATCGCCTCCGATCAGCTTGACGATGCCGCGGACCTGCGGGGAGTCAGCGGTCCACGCCGCCTTGTTGGCGTTGTAGTCGGCATAGGCCTGCGCCAGGACCTTGGTGAAGGCTGCCATGAGTTTGGGATTTTCCTCCGCCCAGCCCTTTGAGACCACGAGGCCGTCGAAGGTTGGTACGCTGGCGGCGCCTATGCCCTCGGAATCGGCGATCACCTTGCCCGATTTCAGGATTTCCGACAAAGCG
The DNA here is from genome assembly GCF_047605565.1 of Labrys sp. (in: a-proteobacteria). Taxonomy (NCBI): domain Bacteria; kingdom Pseudomonadati; phylum Pseudomonadota; class Alphaproteobacteria; order Hyphomicrobiales; family Xanthobacteraceae; genus Labrys; species Labrys sp. (in: a-proteobacteria). The sequence goes on along the minus strand of NZ_JASGFM010000040.1, from coordinate 423 downwards.
GGCGGCCAGACATAGGCGGCATCGATGTCGCCGCGCTGCCAGGCGGCCACGATCTGCGGCGGCTTGAGATTGAGGATGTTGACCTCGCGCGGGTCGAGCTTCCAGACCTGCTTCATACCGACCAGAAGATGGAAGTGGGAGGTCGAGACGAAGGGGACGGCGACCTTCTTGCCCTTCAGGTCCTCCGGCTTGGTGATGCCGGAACCCTCGCGCGCCACCAGCGCTTCGGACTTGCCGATATTGTCGAGGATCCAGAAGAGTTGCAGGTCGACCCCACGGGTGGCGGCAGCGGCGGTGCCGGTGGAGCCGATGACACCGATCGGCACGTCGCCCGAGGCCAGCGCGGTGGTGATGTCGCCGGCCGAGCTGAACTGGCGCCAGTCGATCTTGTAGCCGGCCTCCTTGGCGGCGGCGTCGAAGCGG
>NZ_JASGFM010000039.1:0-66232 GCF_047605565.1 Labrys sp. (in: a-proteobacteria) | reverse complement strand
TCGTCAACCGCATCCTGCTGCCGATGATCAACGAGGCGATCTACACGCTCTATGAGGGCGTCGGTACGGTCGAATCCATCGATATGGCGATGCGGCTCGGTGCCAATCATCCCATGGGCCCGTTGCAGCTGGCTGATTTCATCGGCCTCGACACCTGCCTGTCGATCATGCAGGTGCTGCATGAGGGCTTGGCCGATTCCAAATACCGGCCTTGCCCGCTGCTGGTGAAATATGTCGAGGCCGGCTGGCTCGGCCGCAAGGTCAAGCGCGGCTTCTACGATTATCGCGGCGAAAAACCGGTGGCGACGCGCTGACCTCAAGCGCCATTTTTCCCGATCTCGAAAGGCGCGGCTGTCCTTCCTCGCAAGGGGGAGAAGGCAACCGCGCCTTTTCTATGCCCTGGCTGCGCGGGAGGGAGGGCGCTCCTGACCGGCATATCTTCTGTTAACCCTGCTCGGCTATGAAGAAGCTCTGCCCTTTTGAGGCCAAAACTTCGGATTAAGTTCGGAGCACATAGTGCTGATGTGGTTAATCGGACACGCCGTCCGACAATCGTGCGGCAAGACTGTGGCGGCCATACCGCGCGGCCCGGTCGCGTGATAGAGGGCTGCCTATGATCCCTTTTTGTGCCGGACCTTACGTTTCGGCAACCAGCGTGGAAGTTCCTGCTATGAAGCAGCCTACCCCTCTTGTTCTGGCCGCCGTTTCCGTTTTGGCCCTGGTTCTGGCCTCGCCGGCCTTGGCACAGGACAGCACCCCGCCAACGGCGGACATTCCGGTTGCCGCGCCTGCGGCTCCTGAGGCACCTGCTGCCCCGGCCGCTCCCGCTGCTGCCGCTGAGGCGCCCCAGCCCGCCAGCCCCGCTCCGGCGCCGGCCGCGCAGGCTGCTCCTGAACCGGCTGCTCCTGCACCGGCGGCGACGGTCTCGGCTCCCGATGCCTCGGCACCTGCCGCTCCCGTGGCTCCGACGGCTCCCGCAGCAGCCGACAATGCTGCCCCCGCGGCGCCTGCCGCCACGCCGGCCAAGCCCAAGGTCGCCAAGAAGCCGGTTCCAGCCGGTCCGTCCTACGCCGCCTCGACGCCGATCAAGATCCCGGCCACGCCCTGGTCCTCGATGCCGACATTCGATGCCGGCTCGCTCGACCGTCTCAACGGCCTGTCGCAATATTATGCCCAGATCGCCCGCAATGGCGGCTTCCCCGCTGCTCCGCCCGCCGGCTTGTCCCAGGGGGCCACGGGCAGTGCCGTGCTGGCGTTGCGCCAGCGCCTGGTGATGGAGAAGGACCTGCCGGAATCCGAGCGCGACAATCCCAAATGGGATGCCAGGCTGACCACTGCCGTCAGCCGCTTCCAGCAGCGCTACGGCCTGCAGGCCACCGGCAAGATCGATGAACGCACCCGCGCCCAGATGGCCGTCTCGGTGCAGCACCGCCTGGTCCAGATCGGCCACAACATGGAGCGGGTCGGTGCCCGCTTCATCGATTTCAACCGCCGCTATGTGGTGGTGAACATCCCGAGCGCCCAGGTCGAGGCCATCGAGAATGGCGAGGTGGCGCGCCGCTACATCGCCGTGGTCGGCCGTCCGCAGAATCCCTCGCCCGAGGTGGACGCCACCATCAGCGCCATCAACTTCAATCCGACCTGGACGGTGCCGCAATCCATCATCAAGAAGGAAATCGGCCCGCATATGGTGCGCGATCCCTCCTATCTCTCGCGCCAGAGGATGTCGGTGATCGACGGTTCGGGCCGCACCATCGATCCCAAGACGATCGACTGGTCGAGCGGCAAGGCTGCCAACTACACTATTCGCCAGGCCTATGGCGCCGGCAATTCGCTCGGCCAGCTGCGTATCCAGATGCCGAACTCGGATTCGGTCTACATGCATGACACGCCGTCCAAGCGCCTGTTCGGCTCGGTCGACCGCTTCTTCTCGCATGGCTGCGTGCGCGTGCAGGGCGTGAACGATCTCGCCGCCTGGCTGCTCGGCTCCGGTTGGGACGCCAAGCGCGTCGGCCAGGAGATTGCGACCGGCGCCCGCAAGGACCAGGCCATTCCGGACCGCGTTCCGGTGCACTGGGTCTACATGACCGCCTATGTCACGCCGGACGGCACCGCCCATTTCCGTCCTGACATCTACAATCTCGACTTCGGCTCAGCTTCGCGCATCGCCGATGCGCAGGTGGTCAACCCCTACTGATCGGGTCGATCTTCGGATCCATGAAAAGGCCCAGCCCGTCGTCCCCCTCGTGCGCGAAGACGGGCTGGGCCTTTTTTCTTGCCTATTCATACTGGCGGCAGCGATATCTGCCTCTGTGTCATTGCAAGCGTAGGGAAGCAATCCAGGGGTGGAAAACGTGGCGGCCACAATTCCTGGATTGCTTCCCTACGCTCGCAATGACGGTGCTTGACCGGACAAGCACCAAGACCGCTGGTATCAGTTCTTGTCTTCGACGGCCGCGCTTTCCGCATCCGTTTCGGAGCGGTCGAGCAGGGCGAGCATCGCCTTGCGGGCACCGTCGGCATCGCCGGCGAGGATCGGCTCGGCTACCGCGCGGTGCATCGGCACCGTGTAGGGCAGCAACACATTGCCGGCACGCGAGACCTTGAAGGACACGGCGAGCGAAGCCTCGATCGCCGGCTGGAAGGCGGCCAGCAGCACATTGTTGGTGGCCCGCACGATGGCGCGGTGGAAGGCGAGATCCGCGTCGATGGAAAGCTGAATGTCCTCGGCATTGGCCATCGCCTCGAAGGTTTCGGCGATGGCGGCCCGCTGCTCCGGCGTGGCGCGCAGGGCGGCGAGGGCGGCCGCTTCCGGCTCGATCATGCGGCGCAGCTCGAACAGGTCCTTGACGAAGCTCTTGGTCGCGCCGCCCGAGGTCTGCCAGACCAGGACATCGACATCGAGCCGGTTCCAATTGGCATGGGGCTGCACGATGGTGCCGCGGCGCGGGGTGGAGGAGAGCAGGCCCTTGCCGGCCAGGAGCTTGATGGCCTCGCGCAGCGAGGCGCGGGAGACGTCGAGTTCGCGCGAGAGGTCGGCCTCCGTCGGCAGTGCCATGCCGACCGCCCATTCTCCGGCAACGATGCGCTGGCCGATCAGCGCCGCCGCCTGGCTGTGGCGGGTTTGTGCTGCACCGGAGCGAGAGCGGCTTGCGCTGCGTGCCATTGACGACCCCTTGTTTTATCCGAAACAGGCTTTTGCGCGATCCGTTGGTTTGATTGTCCGCTAAAGCCGACGTTTCATGTTCCCTGATCTATTTGTTGCATTCCTCCTACCATACCGCCAAGCCCTAAGATCGTCCCGATGAGCTTAGCCACAAGATAGAGTCGCAAAGAATAGAAGGGTTCAGATCTGGGCTGTGATCACGATTGCCATGCGCGAACACTCCCCTGAGCCATGTCGTGACGTTGTGTCCGGGGAGGTGACACCTATATGCTCGTCGCGCTTGTTTCATGTTGTTGTGAGGAGTCGTTCGTGCCCCGTTTCATCCCGGCCATTGCCGTTCTTGCCGCCCTGCTGGCATCGCCCGCGCGGGCCGACGACACCCTGGCCTCTCTCGATGCCGGCGGGCTCGTGCTCACCAAGACCGACAAGATCGCGCTCGTCTCCGAGGATCTCTATCTGTCGATCAAGGCGGTGAAGATCAGCTATCGTTTCCGCAACCTCACCAATGCCGACTATGAGGCCTTGGTAGCCTTTCCGATGCCCGACATCACCGGCGACGGGCCCGGCGGCATCACCGACATTCCCGATCCCACCAGCGACAATTTCCTGAAGTTCACCACCAAGGTCGACGGCAAGCCGGTGGAATCGCAGGTCGAGCAGCGCGCCTTCATGAAGGGCACGGACGGCAAGCCCGATGTCGAGATCACCGACAGGCTGAAAACTCTCAAGATTCCGATGCTGCCGACCATCGAGGCGACCGAGAAGGCCATCAATGCCCTCAGCGAAGCCGATCGCAAGGCCCTGGCCGATGCCGACATCGTCTATCAGGACAGCTACAACGCCGACGACAAGGGCGAACGCCAAGTCTATTACCCGCTCTGGACCCTGCGCTCGAAATTCTGGCGCAAGCAGGTGTTCCCGGCCGGCAAGGACGTGATCGTCCAGCAGGACTACGTGCCCAGCCATGGCGGCGTCTCGTCTCTCGTCTTCGGCTCGCCGGATCTCGATGCCAAGCAGCGCAAGTCCTACGAGAAGGATTTCTGCACCGATGCGGCCTTCACCAAGGCGGCGGCAGCCTTGCGCAAGCGCGCTTCGGCCGATGAAGGCAAGACCTTCGTCAGCTACGAACAATATCTGGCCTATGTCATCACCTCCGGCGGCAACTGGGCCGGCCCGATCGGCGATTTCCGCCTGGTGGTCGACAAGGGCGATCCCAAGACGCTGGTGTCCTTCTGCGGCGAAGGCGTGAAGAAGATCGGCCCGACCACGTTCGAGATGGTGGTGAAGAACTACGTGCCCAAGACGGACATCAAGGTGTTGCTTCTGGTGAGCGAGGAAAGGAAGTGAAGTGACCTGGCGGGACGGGCGCCAACTGGGGGCGCCCTGCCGGCCCCGATCTGCCACCGCTGCTTCGTGTTTGCGCTTGTCGAACGGCGCTGGCCGCATTAGGCCGTGTTGACCGGTACGGTTGCCTTGCCACCGCGCCTCCCACCACGCTTCAGCTCCGTCCCGCCATGCCCGAACTCAGTACCTTCCGTCGTATCGTCGTCAAGATCGGCTCCTCCCTGCTGGTCGACCAGGCCAAGGGCAAGCTGCGCCGCGAATGGCTGGCTTCCCTGGTGGCCGATCTCGCCCGCCACACCCAGCGCGGCGCCGAGGTGATCGTGGTCTCCTCCGGCGCCATCGCCTTGGGGCGCACGCTCCTGCAACTGCCCAAGGGCCCGCTGGCGCTGGAATCGAGCCAGGCGGCGGCGGCCGTCGGCCAGGTCGGGCTGGCGCAGGCCTGGGCCGAGACCCTCAGTGCGCAGGGGCTGACAGCGGCCCAGATCCTTGTGACGCTCGGCGATACCGAGGAGCGCAAGCGCTATCTCAATGCCCGCCGCACCATCGACAAGCTTCTCGAGCTCAATTGCGTTCCGGTGGTGAACGAGAACGATACCGTCGCCACCACCGAGATCCGCTATGGCGACAATGACCGGCTCGCCGCACGCGTCGCCACCATGGCCGGGGCGGACTGCCTGGTGCTGCTCTCCGACATTGACGGCCTTTATACCGCGCCGCCGCATCTCGACCCCGCCGCCACCCTGATCCCGGTGGTGCAGCGCATCACCGCCGCGATCGAGGGCGTGGCCGGCGATGCCGGCTCCGAGCTCTCGCGCGGGGGCATGCGCACCAAGGTCGAGGCGGCCAAGATCGCGGTGGGCGGCGGCACCACCATGGTGATCGCCTCGGGCAAGGTGGAGCAGCCCCTGCTGCGCATCGAGGAAGGCGGACCCTGTACCTGGTTCCTCACCCCCTCCAATCCCGTCACTGCCCGCAAGAAATGGATCGTCGGCCATCTTGAACCGCGCGGCACGCTGCATGTGGACGCCGGCGCCGCCAAGGCCCTGCGCGGCGGTGCCAGCCTGCTGCCGGCCGGGGTGAAGCGGGTGGAGGGCACCTTCTCGCAGGGTGACGCGGTGATCATCCGCGATCCCTCCGGTGCCGAGATCGGCCGCGGCCTGGTGGCCTACGACATCGGCGAGGCGGCCCAGATCGCCGGCAAGAAGAGCCGCAGCATCGAGGACGTGCTCGGCTGGGCCGGCCCCAGCGAGATGATCCACCGCGACGATCTGGCTCTGTTCAGCCGCTTCGAGGACCTCAGCACCGTAACGGTGGAGTAGGTCTTTGATCTCGCACACCTTCCTCGGCGTCGGCGATTTCGACAGGGCCTTTCATTTCCATAGCGTTTTGCGATTTGACGAAGTCGTCTGGAATCGCAAAGACGCGTCGAACCAAGGAGTTAGAGAAAAAAGCGTTGAGCCATCAACGCGCTTTGCTCTAGGAGGCCGTGCTGACGGAGCTGGGACTGGTGCTGCGCTTTCGCGAGGATGAGCGGCCCAATCAGCGTCCTTGGGCGGGTTGGGTCAGGCCGGACGTCTCGCGCCCGATCTTCCTGATCGGCCGGCCCTTCGACGGGCAGGTACCAGCACCCGGCAACGGTCCGATGGTCGCCCTTCTGGCGCCGGACCGGCCCGCCGTGGCTCGGGCCTGGCAAGCGGCCCTTAACCATGGCGGCACGGATGAGGGTGCGCCCGGACTGCGGCCCGAGTATCATGCCGACTATTACGGCGCCTATTTCCGCGACCTCGATGGCAACAAGCTCTGCGTGTGCTGCCACGATGCGGTCGTGGGACAATAGGCCTCCCACTCGCTCAAGGACCCCCGATGTTCCGTCTGTGCACACTTTTCGCCCCGCTCGCCATGCTGGGCGCCTGTTCCACCACGCCGCCGAAGGTGGAGACGGTGACGCGCGGGTTGGAGCGGCCCATCGTGGCTTGCCGCACCCAGCAGCATGTCGGCACGCTGCATGCTTCAGGGGAGCAATTCCAGCGCGAGTTCGACAACCACATGGCCGATGGGCGCTGCCGCCGCTTCACGGCCGGGCAGAAGGTGCGCGACCGCACCAAGACCAGCTTCATCGACCCCGGCAACGGCGTGCGCTACTATATCTACCAGGGCGGCTGATGAATGCCATCCGGGGCGAAACGGCCTGGCGGTAGGGGCCCCGCAGACCTGGTCGTCAGCCTTTACGAAGCCCATGCCGATGCCTGGGACGAAATACGGCGTCGGCATTTCCTCGAGGAGGCCTGGTTCGACCGGTTCCTGGCGCTTCTGCCGGCAGTGCAGGCTTCTATCCTCGATATCGGCTGCGGTGCTGGCGAGCCGGTCGCCCGCCATTGCATCGAACGGGGGCATCGGGTGACCGGCCTGGATGCTGCTCCCGCCCTGGTCGGGCTCTGCCAGGCGCGCTTCCAGGGCCACGACTGGCTGGCCGGCGACATGCGAACCTTGGCGCTTGGCCGGACTTTCGACGGCATCATCGCCTGGAACAGCCTCTTCCATCTCCCGCCGGCGGACCAGAGGGGGATGTTCCCGATCTTTCGCCGGCATGCGAATCCGAAGGCGGTGCTGATCTTCACCAGCGGTACCGGGCATGGCGAGGCAGTCGGCACATTTCAGGGCGAGCCGCTCTATCACGGCAGCCTGGATGTGCGGGAATACCGCCACCTGCTGGAGAGCAACGGCTTTGATGTCATCTCCCACGTGATGGAAGATCCCGATTGCGGCGGGGCGACGATTTGGGTCGCCCGGCTTGCCTGAAGGGGTGCCTGCCTTTGGAGGCAGCGTGCCTGGGGCGGTCGTGCTGTCTTGATGCGAGGCGAAGAGGGTGAGCAAGAGCGATATCTCCAGGGGCGATCTGGCCTTGGGCCGGACGATCCGTTCGTGGTCCGGTATCGGCAGTGCGGCGGAGGTGGTGCAGCACGCCTCGCTGCTGTGCCGCAGGCTCGCTTCCGATGGCCCCGGCCTGGTGCTGGTCGAGAGGGGCCGCAAGATCATCCGCAGCGATGGCGTCGAGCTGACGGCCTCGGCCGGCCAGATCGTGCTGGTGCCGGACGGCTGCGATTTCGACGTGATTAACCAGCCGGCATCCGACGGCCCCTATCGCGCCGTCGCCCTGAATTTCGCGCCTGCTCTCTTTCGGGATCTGCGGGTCGCCAATGTTCCGCCCCTGCGCAGGATCGAGGTCCTTGTCGATCCATCCGCAGCGTTCCGGCACGCTTGCGATGTCGCGGCGCGGGCCATCGCGGAACGGGAGACCTTGCCTGAGGCGGTGGCCGCGGCGCGTGTGCGCGAGATCCTGCTTTGGCTGGATGGGTTCGGCTATGGTTTCGAACTGCGCGGCGGCAACGATCTCGTGGCGCGCCTGCGCCGGATGCTGGTGGCCGAGCCGGCTCGTTCCTGGCGTGCCGCCCCGGTCGCAGCCTCGATCGGCATGAGCGAGCCGAGCCTGCGCCGCCATCTTGCCGAACGCGGCACCAGCTTCACTGGCCTGCTCATCGATGTCCGCATGACGGCTGCGCTCTATCTGCTGCAATCGACCGACCAGCCGGTTACACGGATTGCCCTCGATGTCGGTTATGACTCCGCCTCCCGTTTTTCTGTGCGGTTCCGCAGTCGCTTTGGTTTTGCACCCAGCGAAATCAGAGGTCACCATCGTGAGTTTGATCGGAACGGCACGGAATTCGAGCTGGATGGCGCTACCGCGATGCCAACGGGATGACAGGATCGCTTCCCTGAACGAAGGGAGCTCAATCATGAAATACATCCTGGCCAGCGCCGTGGCGCTGGGATTTGCCGCCACCCAGCCCGCTCCGGCCTTTGAACTGGCGAGTGCCGATATTGGCGAGGGAGCTGTACTCGCCAAGGCACAGGTGTCCAACGTCTTCGGCTGTTCGGGCGGAAACGTCTCGCCCGCTTTGAACTGGAAGAACCCGCCCGAAGGCACCAGGAGCTATGCGGTGACGCTCTACGATCCCGATGCGCCGACGGGTTCGGGCTGGTGGCACTGGATCGTGTACGACATTCCGGCCTCGGCGACATCCCTGCCGTCCGGGGCGGGGGACGGCAAGGCGCTGCCAGCGGGAACGGTCCAGGGGCGCAACGATGCCGGCATGCCCGCTTTCATGGGCGCCTGCCCGCCACCCGGCCCAGCCCATCGCTATGTCCTGACGATCACCGCGCTGAAGGTGCCCAAGCTGGATCTGCCTGCCACGGCCAGCGGCGCGATGATCGGTTTCATGATCCGCGCCAATGCCCTGGCCTCGGCCACGATTACCGCGACCTACGGCCAGTAAGGTAGGGGAGTGCGCGGACTCTATGCCCGCGCCGCAGCCTCGGCTAATTCCGCCATTGCCTGTGTTGCCGACCGAAGGCGTTCATCGCCCATATGGCGAGACAGTTTGGTCTTGGCCGATTTCCATACGGGAAATGCCTGTGTGAGGAGGCCGCGCCCGGACTCGGTCAATTCCAGCCGCTTTCCTGCGCGGCCACGGCCACCTTCGGCGCGGACCAGACCTCGTGCCTCCAGGTTCTGAACGTTTCGGCTGAGTGTCGTCGCATCGACTCCGGCGCTGATTGCAAGGTCAACGAGTGTCGCTGCTTCGGACGCTCCAATTCCAACCAGGAGGCTGAATTGCTCGGCCGTCAGCCCGAGCGGCTTGAAGCAGGCGTTGTAATAACGCGTGACCGCCCGGGCGGTCGCGCGAGCCCGAAAGCCCGGACATTCCGCGGCAATGTCCTTGAGAGATTCTGGATCAAGCCTGCTCACGTTGGCACTCTCGACAACCGGGTGGGACCGCAATACTGTATATACATTATTTGGAGATTTTGCCATGGCCGCATATGTGCATGTCAATCTGCGGGTGACAGACCCAGCCAAGCAGGCAGCACTCGCCCCTCGCTTTCAGGCGGCTCTGCAGGAGGCTGGCGGACGGATTCTGCATTTCGGCCGTGTCGCACAGGTGCTTGAGGGCGATGAGACGCCTCTTCCCATGGCCGGCGTGTTCGAGTTTCCGACCCTGGCCCAGGCGCTGGCCTTCTACAATTCCGAAAAGTATGCGCCGATCAAGGCCGAACGCCGAAAAGCCCAGCAAGCGAGGATGTTCGTCGTCGAAGCCGGTTGAAGTGTCCGCGCCCCGGCAGAGGCGGGCAGTTTCGCCGGCTTCCGATTTGATGTGCCGCGAGGAAGCTATCCCTTGTTGGCGACCGCCACGCCGAGTGCCGCGATGGCGAGGCCGGCGATCTGGATGGGGGTGAGGGCTTCGCCGAACATGCCCCAGGCCATCAGGGCGGAGACACCGGGTACCAAATAGAGCAGCGCCGCAACCTGGGCCACCGCGCCGCGCTTGATCAGCACCATCAGGAGCAGGATGGCGCCGATCGACATGCCGAAGACGGACCATGCGAGGCCCGTCCAGGCGGCGACGGAGGCCCAGTCGAAATGGCCGCTCTCGGTCGCGAGGCCGCCGATGACGATCGGCACCATGGCGCCGGCATATTGCACGGCGGTGTTGGTGGCGAGATCGGCGCCGCGCCCGCGCCGCTTCTGCCAGATGGTGCCGAGCGTGATCGCCACCATGCCACCCAGGCAAACGAGCAGTGGAACAAGCGGAATGCCGCCATCCCCGCTCGCGCCGAGCTTGGGAATAAGGGTCAACCCGGCGCCGGCCGCGCCGATGACGATGCCGAGCGCACGCCGGCGCGAGACCTCTTCGCCGAGCAGCGGCCTGGAGAGGAGACCGGTGAGCAGCGGTTGCAGGCCGGCGATGAGCGCCGATATGCCCGAAGGCAGGCCGTGTGAAACGGCCCAGAACACGCCGCCGAGATAGAGGCCATGGATCAGCAGGCCGGCCACGAGCGCATCCAGCCAGGCCCGGCCGTTCTGGGGCCAGGAGGCGCCGCTCCACAACGCATAGACGCCGAGCAGCAACCCCGCCGCCACGAAGCGCAGGCCGAGAAAGGTCAGCGGCTCGGCATGGGGGGCCACCAACCGCGCCGTGACGAAGCCCGTCGACCACAAGGGCACGAACAGGGCCGCCAGCACGGAGGACGGCAGGGCGGGACGGTGAACGGCGGAATCGGCGCTGGACATGGGAGCTCAAAAGCGTTTTCCAGAAAAGCCGATAGACTTTTCGATCAAGAAAACGCGTTGAAATAAAGAGTTAGAGAAGAAGTGCGATTCGGAGAAATTGCACCTTGCTCGAAAAACAAAAGCCGCCGTCCGGTTGCCCGAACGGCGGCTTTCAAACGTCAAAACCTCAGGCCGCCTTCTTCTTGGCCGGAAGCAGCTTGCGGTTGATCAGCACCTCGGCGATCTGGATCGCGTTGAGCGCGGCGCCCTTGCGCAGATTGTCGGAGACAACCCACATGTCCAGGCCGTTCTCCACCGTGATGTCCTCGCGGATGCGGGAGATGTAGGTGGCATCCTCGCCCGAGGCCTCGTAGGGCGTGATGTAGCCGCCGGGCTCGCGCTTGTCGATCACCAGGCAGCCCGGCGCCGAACGCAGGATCTCGCGGGCTTCGTCCGCCGTCACCGGCTTCTCGAATTCGATGTTCACGGCTTCCGAATGGGAGATGAACACCGGCACGCGCACGCAGGTCGCGGTCAGCTTGATCTTGGGGTCGAGGATCTTCTTGGTCTCGGCCACCATCTTCCATTCTTCCTTCGTGTACCCGTCTTCCATGAAGACATCGATATGCGGGATCACGTTGAAAGCGATGCGCTTGGGAAACTTCTTCGGCTCGACCGCGTCGTTGACATAGATGGCCTTGGTCTGGGCGAAGAGTTCGTCGAGACCTTCCTTGCCCGCGCCGGAGACCGACTGGTAGGTGGCGACGACGACGCGCTTGATGCCGAAGCGATCATGCAGCGGCTTCAGCGCCACCACGAGCTGGGCGGTGGAGCAGTTGGGGTTGGCGATGATGTTCTTCTTCGAGAAGCCTGCGACCGCATCGGCGTTCACTTCCGGAACGATCAGCGGTACGTCGGCGTCGTAGCGCCAGGCCGAGGAATTGTCGATGACGACGCAGCCCTGCGCGCCGATCTTCGGCGACCATTCCTTGGATACGTCACCGCCGGCCGACATCAGCGCGATGTCGGTGTCGGAGAAGTCATAAGTGGCCAAGTCCCGCGTTTTCAGCGTTTTGTCGCCATACGAAACTTCCGTGCCCAGGCTGCGGCGCGAAGCCAGAGCAACCACTTCATCGGCGGGGAACGCCCGCTCGGCCAGAATGTTCAGCATCTCGCGGCCCACATTGCCTGTGGCGCCCACGACGGCGACCTTGTAACCCACTGTCTTAAGTCCTTCTCCGTGAATTGTCGGATGTACAACCGTCTCCCATATGGGAGCGGCGCGCTGGAATATCATTGTGCGCCGCCGCATGCAATTGAACGTTTAGTGTTGCGGCTTGGTGGTTCGCAGCAAGATTGCGCCGAATATGGCCGAAAGGATGGAGCCCAGCAGCACGCCGATCTTGGTCTCGTCGAGCAGGTTCGGGGCATTGGCATAGGCAAGGCCGCCGATGAACAGGCTCATGGTGAAGCCGATGCCGCAGAGCAGCGCCACGCCGTAGAGATGGCGCCAGCTGGCATTGGCTGGCAGTTCGGCCCAGTTGGCCCGGATGGCGAGGGCCGCGAAGGCAAAGACGCCGATCTGCTTGCCGACGAACAGGCCGAGCGTCACCCCGAGCGTGACGGGATCGACGAAATTGCCGAGCGACAGGCCGCCGAGGGCGACGCCGGCATTGGCGAAGCCGAAGACCGGCACGATCAGATAGGTTACCCAGGGGTGCAGCCCGTGCTCGAGCTTGTGCAGCGGTGTGTGATCATGCTCGTGCCCGCCCTTGCGGCGCAGCGGGATGGTGAAGGCAAGCGCCACGCCGGCCAGCGTGGCATGTACGCCCGACAGATAGGTCAGGACCCATAACACCGCGCCGAGCGCCAGATAGGCCGGTAGGAAGGTGACGCCGCGCCGGTTCATCACGGAAAGCACCACCAGAACGAGGAAGGCGCCGTTGAGCATCCAGATATTCAGCGAGGCGGTATAGAACAGGGCGATGATCACCACCGCGCCGAGATCGTCGATGATGGCGAGCGCCGTGAGGAAGACTTTCAGCGAGGCCGGCACGCGCGGGCCGAGCAAAGCGAGCACGCCGAGGGCGAAGGCGATGTCGGTGGCCGAGGGAATGGCCCAGCCCTGCAGGGTGCCCTCGGCCCGCCAGTTGACCGCCACGAAGATCAGGGCCGGCACCACCATGCCGCCGATTGCGGCGATGCCCGGCAGGGCCCGGCGCGGCCAGCTCGACAATTGCCCGTCCAGCACCTCGCGCTTGATCTCCAGGCCTACCAGCAGGAAGAACAGCGCCATCAGCCCGTCATTGATCCAGTGCAGCAGGCTGAGGCCGCCGACATAGAGGTGGAGCGTGTGGAAATAGGCTTCGCCGAGCGGGGAATTGGCCACGATCAGGGCGAGCGCTGCCACCGCCATCAGGATGATGCCGCCGGCCGCCTCGGTGGCGAGGAAGCTCCTGAGAAAGGATGGGCGGCCGGTCTGAGACATGAATCGGGGTCCTTGCGGTTGGGGAAACCCGTCTCAGGCTGCGCATTTCCCAGGGATCGTCGGGGTGTCCTGGAAGGGTAGAAAAAACCCGCTGCAATTGACAGCATTTTCGGGAGGTGGCTAAGCGGGCTCGGGCGTGGTGTGCCGGTCTTCAGACCGGCAATTTCCGCTCTGCCTATCCGTGCCGAAGCGCTTGCCGGCGGGGACAATGCCGGCATGAAGACCGGCACACCGCGTGTCCTGCGCCGTCCTGCAAGGTCGGGCGTCCTGGATGGCGCTGGGCCGATCCCTAAAGCGTTTTGTGATTTGATGGAATCACCAAGAATCGCAAAGACGCGTCGAACCAAAGAGTGAGAGCAAAAAAGCGTTCACGCCTGAACGCGCTTTGCTCTAGGGAACAGCACCCCCGCCGCGTCATTTTTGCAACAAAATCCAGCCATTTTGGCAGGGCCCAATTCCCCTAACGTAAAATTGCGGCCGTGAATGCCTTCGCTGGTGTTCCGGCCTTGACATGGGAATGCTTTGACATGGATCTGACCAGACGTGCCGCCCTGCAACTGGCCGGAACGGCCTGTGCGAGCCTGGCGACCGGATGGGGCGGTGCCCTTGCCGCCACGGATGCCTTCGGTCCGGAGATGGTGATCGCGAAGGCGAGGGAGCTGGCGGCCAAGCCCTATGTCGGCCCCGGGGATGCCCTGCCCGAAAGCCTGAGCCAGCTCAGCTATGACGATTTCCGTCGTATCAACTTCCGCACCGACCGTACCTTGCTGCGTGACGGCGGCTCGAATTTCGGCCTGCAGCTCTTCCATCGCGGCAGCATCTTCAAGCATCAGGCCAAGGTGAATCTGGTGGCCGATGGCACCGTCAAGCCGCTGTTCTATTCGCCCGATCTGTTCGATTTCGGCGACAGGGGGCCGCCGCAAGGCCTGCCGACCTCGCTGGGTTTTGCCGGCATACGCCTGCTCTATCCGCTCAATCACAGCGGCAAGATGGACGAGCTCGCCGCCTTCCTGGGCGCCAGCTATTTCCGCTTCCTCGGCAAGGGGCAGCACTACGGCCTCTCCGCGCGCGGGCTTTCGCTCGGCTCGGGCGGGCCGGGCGAGGAGTTTCCCGATTTCGTCGAATTCTGGGTCGAGACGCCGCAGGCCGGCCAGGGCAGCATCGCCGTGCATGCCCTGCTCGACGGCCCTTCCGTCACCGGCGCTTATCGTTTTACTTTCGAGCCCGGCACCGGTGACGATGTCGCAGTGCAGGCCACCCTCTTCGCGCGCAAGGACCTCAAGGAGATGGGCCTGGCACCGCTGACCTCGATGTTCCTCTATGGCGAGAATACCCTCAACCGCCCGCGGGACTTCCGCCCCGAAGTGCATGATTCCGACGGGCTGGCCATCCAGTCCGAGAGCGGGGAATGGCTATGGCGTCCGCTGCGCAACCCCACGCGCAATTCCGTCGCCAATTTCTTTTCCAAGGACATCAAGGGTTTTGGTCTCCTCCAGCGCGACCGTGCCTTCGGCAGTTACCAGGATCTGGAGGCTCTCTACGACAAGCGCCCCGGCTATTGGGTCGAGATGAAGAGCCGGCTCGGGCAGGGGCGCGTGGTGCTGGTGGAACTGCATTCGAATGCCGAGACCGACGACAATGTCGTTGCCACCTGGGTGCCTGACATCCAGCCCAAGGCCGGCAGCGAGACCCAGATTTCCTATGTCATCCATGCCGTTGCCGGTCCGCTGCATCAGGGCGGCCAAGCCTATGCCACGTTCGAAACCCACAATGCCGCCGCCACCACCGCCGGCAAGCCCAGCGTCACCCGCTTCCTGATCGATTTCGTCGGCGACCGTCTGAAGGACGTCGCCCTCGACGTCAGCAAGATCGAGCTGGTGATCTGGGGCTCGAACGGCACGGTCTCGGGCCCTTCCGTGGTGGCCAATCCCGCCATCAACGGGGTGAGGGCGAGCTTCGACGCCGAGCCGCCGCCCGGCGAGGACGTCGATTTGCGAGCCTTCCTGCGCCTGGGCTCGGAGACGCTGACGGAGACCTGGACCTACCGGCTCGACTCGGCCCAGCCGGTGTGAGGGATATCGGAGCGCGGACATCACAGCGACATGCTTGCATGTCGCGATGTCCGCTCTTCCCATCCTGCAACCGCTGCGATTCCAAGAGCGGACTGGAAGTCCGCGCTCCGGATCGCGCCAAATTTACGCCGCATAAACCATCCCGGTAACTTCCGATGAAGCCGAGGCCCATTCCCGGGTGCGCGGACATCTTGTCCGCCTCCAGGAAACGCCCCGCAGGGCCGGAAAACCGCTGAAAATACGGTCAAGCACCCGGAAATTGGCTGTCCCCTGCCATATACCGGCCCTTAACCCGCCTTGCCTAGCGTGAGCCTGAGCTATTGGTGTTGCGTTCCCGTCAGATTTCCGAAAGGACGTCTCGATCCGATCCGGATTGCCGCACCTTGCAACTTTGAGGTTTACGGCAATGCGGACCATGCGACGCGGCTTTGCACAAAGCTACGCTCTTCCCGACGAACTGAAGAGCATGCTGACGCGCAGGCTGAACGAATTGCTCGGCATGGCGCTGATCGGCTTCACGGGCCTGGCCGCCATCGCGCTGGCGACCTGGTCGGTGCAGGATGCCAGCTACAACCATGTCGGCGGCGCCCTGCCGATCCGCAACTGGCTCGGCTTTTCCGGTGCCGTCACCGCCGATTTCCTCACCCAGATGTTCGGCATCGCCTCGATTTCGCTGCTGGCGCCGCTCGCCTTCCTGGGCTGGCGCCTGCTCGCCCACAAGGCCTTCGATTCGCAGCGCATGCGCCTGATCTGCCTCGTCGTGGGCGTTCTCCTGGCGGCTGGCTGCCTGTCGGGCTTGCCGGTCACCGCGCATTGGCCGCTGCCCACGGGCCTGGGTGGCGCGGTCGGCGACTGGGTCTTCTATCTGTTCACGCCGCTGTTCTTCGCCGGCAAGTCGGTGATCGGCCAGGCCGTGCTGACGCTGGCACTTGGTTTCGGTGCCTTTTTCACCCTGGCCATCGCCTCCGGCTTCTTCTTCCAATATCGCGAGGAGGAGCGCCCGGCACCGGAAATGCCGATGCGCATCCGCGGCCAGCCGCGCCGGATGAGCGAGGAGGAGGATGAGGAGGACGAGCGTTCCGCCGTGCTCGGCGCCCTGATGCATTGGGGGCTGATGGCCAAGAGCGCGCTGTTCCGCAAGCGCGTCAAGGTCACGCCGAGCCGGATCGAACGCCAGCGCTATGAGCGCGACGGTCGCGAGCCGCCGATGTACCGGCCCGGCGGCATTTCCGATCTCTTCGCCCGCGTCAAGGCGGCCGCCCACCTCATCGCTCGCCCCGTCTCGGCGCAGGCCGAGCCCGGGCCGGCCCGCCGCGAGCCGGCCTTCACGCCGCGCACCGCTCCGCGCGCAGATGCCCGGCGTCCGCATGAGGCCGTGTCACTCGACGGCCAGGAACTGGACGATCGACTGCCCGAGGCGATCGATCAATATTCCGGCAGCCAGCCGGGCTATCAGCCTTATGACGACGAGGACGAGCTGCCGCCGATGCCGCCGCCGCGCCGGCCGCTGATCAGCGCCGAGGAGGCTGCGCGCCGGGTCGAGCCCGCCATCACGACGACACGGGTGGCCCAGCCGAGCGCGGCGCCGAAGCCGGGCAAGCGTCTCCAGCGCGAGAGCGAGCCGGACTTCCCCTTCGAGCATCGCTACGAGCTGCCGCCGCTTTCGCTGCTGGCGGAACCCCGCAAGCAGAGCGGTGTCGGCGTCTCCCAGGAGGCGCTGGAACAGAATGCCCGCCTGCTCGAAGGGGTGCTGGAGGATTTCGGCGTGCGCGGCGAGATCATCAATGTCCGCCCCGGCCCGGTGGTGACGCTCTATGAACTGGAGCCTGCTGCCGGCATCAAGGCTGCGCGCGTCATCGGCCTTGCCGACGACATCGCCCGCTCGATGTCGGCGCTGTCGGCCCGCGTCGCCGTGGTGCCCGGCCGTAACGTCATCGGCATCGAGCTGCCCAATTCCAAGCGCGAAATGGTGTATTTCCGCGAGCTTCTGGCCTCGGAGGATTTCGAGAAGTCGAAGTTCAAGCTGGCGCTCGCCCTGGGCAAGACCATCGGCGGCGAGCCGGTGATGGCCCAGCTCGAGAAGATGCCGCATCTGCTCGTCGCCGGCACCACCGGCTCGGGCAAGTCGGTCGCCATCAACACCATGATCCTGTCGCTGCTCTACCGGCTGAAGCCGGAGGAGTGCCGCATGATCATGGTCGACCCCAAAATGCTCGAGCTCTCCATCTATGACGGCATCCCGCATCTGCTGGCGCCCGTCGTCACCGACATGAAGAAGGTGGTGCTCGCGCTCAAATGGGCCGTGCGCGAGATGGAAGAGCGCTACAAGAAGATGGCCAAGCTCGGCGTGCGCAATATCGACGGCTACAACCAGCGTGCCGCCGAGGCGATGGCCAAGGGCGAGACGGTGTTGCGCACCGTGCAGACCGGCTTCGACAAGGAAACCGGCCAGGCCCTCTACGAGCAGGAGGAGATGGACCTCTCGCCGGTGCCCTACATCGTCATCATCGTCGACGAAATGGCCGACCTGATGATCCAGGAAGGCAAGAACGTCGAAGGGCCGATCCAGCGCCTGGCCCAGATGGCGCGCGCCGCCGGCATCCATCTGATCATGGCGACGCAACGTCCCTCGGTCGACGTCATCACCGGCACGATCAAGGCCAACTTCCCCACCCGCATCTCCTTCCAGCTCACCACCAAGATCGACAGCCGCACCATCCTGGGCGAGCAGGGCGCCGAGCAGCTCCTCGGCCAGGGCGACATGCTGCACATGGCCGGCGGCGGGCGCATCTCGCGCGTGCATGGGCCCTTCGTCTCCGACGAGGAGGTGGAGAAGGTGGTCACCCATCTCAAGGCCCAGGGCCGGCCCGACTATCTCGACGCCATCACCGCCGACGAGGACGAGGGCGGCGACGACGAGGCCGCCGACGGTGCGGTGTTCGACAAGACCGCGATGGGCTCCGAAGACGGCGGCGACCTCTACGACCAGGCGCTCAAGGTGGTGATGCGCGACAAGAAGTGCTCGACTTCCTACATCCAGCGCCGCCTGCAGATCGGCTACAACCGCGCCGCCTCGCTTGTGGAGCGCATGGAAAAGGAAGGCATCGTCGGCCCGGCCAACCACGCCGGCAAGCGCGAGATCCTGGTCTACAGCCGCGACGTGCGGAACGGCGAGGAGGAGAGCCAGGAGGACGAGGAGTAGGGGAGGGGCGCACGGGCATCCTGCCCCTTCTTGGAAGCGGCGCATTGGGGATAATGGAAGAACGGGCAGGATGCCCGTGCGCCCGGCGCCGCCGCCAGCTCGGCTCTTGATGGCGATAAGCCTGCCCCGGATAATCCATGCGCGCCTGTATCCCCGGAAACCTCCACACAGTACTGCCGCCTGATCCAGCTTGACCTCGGCCCATAGTCCTGCTGCCGTAGCGGTATGAGGCGGGCCACGGCGGCCTGTGCAGGGGGAGGCGGCATTGGGCATTCTTTCGCGGATTTTCGGGCGGGGCGCGGCAAAGCCTGCCGTCGAAGCGCAAAGGGGCGAGGTGGAGGGGGACGATGAATCCTGGCTCGTCAACGCCTATGCCACCTTGCGGGAAGTGCTGCCGCTCGACTTCCCGCACCGGCTGATCAACCGGCGCGATCTGTCGGATCCCGAGATGGCGGGGCATCTCGAAGGCTTTGCCGGCTATGTCATGGGCCGGGGTGATGGCCGGATGACCGCGCAGCGTTATCATCTGTGGCGCCACATCCAGCGCGTGCGCAACCAGGCGAGCTTTACCGTCGCCGACGAGGATTTGCCGGCGATGGGGGCCTGGGCACGCCGGGCCAATGCCGTGCTGTTCTTTCCGGACGGTTCGGTGCGCGATGCCGACATGAATGCCTTGATCACCGCGGACGGCAGCACGGATACCGCCGCCGCCTTGCCCTATCCGCCGGACGCCTTGGAGCGGCGGACGCGCACGCTTGCAGCGCTGGAAGGTTTCACTCCGAAGCCGCTGGCCAGCATGCCCCCGTCGCTCGGCATCGGGGAAGTCGAGCTGCGGCCGGCGGGCGAGGTGCTGGCTCGGGCGCTCGGCCTGATCTGCGTGGCGACTCAGGGCGAGTCGATGGGCAAGGGAGACGGCAGCCTCCTGACGAAATTGCGCGAGCGCAATCCGGCCGGCATTGCCGCGCTGACCCCCAGAGAGCAGGCTTTCATGCTGGCCGAAGCGCCGGACAGCCAGACCACCGTTGCCATGGGCTGGCGTTACGAGGCAGTCAATATTCTGGCTTGGGCGCTTTCGATCGACGGCATCGAACCCGGGCCGGCGGACAGGATCGTTGACGCCGGAACCCTTACTTTGGCCATGCTGAAGAGCGCCCAGGACAAGGACCTGCCCGCACGTGTCAGCCTGCGGCCGGCTGCCGAGATTCTCGATGCCCTCGATCTTGCCTGGCGCCAGCACTGGATTGTCAGGCAGGCTCGGCAGAATGGCACCGAGCCGGTGGGCCTCGACGGCGGCGTGGTGATGGAGCGCCATTTCGCCCTCAACTGGCTGACCGGCTTCCACAACCCGCCCGGCACGCTTTGGGACGATACGGATACGCCGAGCTGAAAGTGATGATGCCCGTGCCTTCTCGAAAACGCCGTCACCCCATCCTGTCGATATCCCGCCGCAGCACGATGGCGGTGGTGAGGTCGTCGACATCCTCGAGCAGGGCGACGCTGTCGCGGATGGTATTGAGGCGGCCGATCGAGGGGGCCTCGACCTCGACCACGAGGTCGAGCTGGCCGCCGATCGAGGAGACCCGCCGCACTTCGGGATAGGCGGCAAGCTGGTCCAGCACGCGGGGCGCGGGCGTGCGCACCAGATTGATCATCAGGAAGGCGCCGACCGCGCCGTCTTCCAGCGTGCCGATATCGGCGCGGTAGCCGCGGATGATGCCGGCTTTTTCCAGCATCAGCACGCGCTCGCTGGTGGCGCTGCGCGACAATCCGATGCGGCCCGCCAGAGTTTTCAGCGGAATCTTGGCATCGCGCGTCAGGATGCTGAGAATGGCGCGGTCTTTGTCGTCGAGGTCCTTCATCGCCGCCCTTCTTAGCCGCCGACGAATTGCCGGTCAAAGCCGGCAAACGTCCGGCCGGACCGGCCGATAAACGGATGCCCCGGCGCACGGTCCGGGTGAAGCTTGGCGCTATCGTAGCCTCGCCGAAAAGCTTGTTCCATGACCGATCTGACCCATCCCGCACCCTCCCTGTCTCCAGCCGAGGCGCAAGCGATTGCGCGGGATTTCTTTGGCGTCGAAGGCGGCATCAGCCCCCTCGCCAGCGAGCGCGACCAGAATTTCCGCATCATCGCGCACGGCGAATCGGGCTTCGTGCTCAAGATCGTCAATGCCAGCGAGCCGCAGGAGCAGAGCGACTTCCAGACCGCCCTGCTCGACCATCTCGCCCAGCATGCGCCCGGTCTTTCAGTACCGCGGCTCAGGCGCGCCAGGGACGGCCAGGCGCTCGCCGTGGTCGAGGCGCAAGGTGGGCCTTTCCGGGCGCGCATGGTCGAATGGCAGCTCGGCGAGCCGCTGGCCAAGGCCGAGCGCACGCTCGAAACCCTCGGCGATCTCGGTCGCGTGCTCGGCGACCTCGACCGCGCCATGCAGGGTTTCATCCATCCTGGCGCGCTCCGCAGCTTCGAATGGGATATCCGCACGGCCGGAGAGGCGCGCCAGCGCCTCGGCTTCGTCACCGATCCGGAAAAGCGAGCCCTGCTGACCCGCTTCCTCGACCGTTTCGATGCGAAGGTGGCGCCGCGCCTGCCCGGGCTGCGCGCTGCCGTCATCCACAACGACGCCAATGACTGGAACGTGCTCGTCGATGCCGACGGCTCGGGCCGCGTCGCCGGGCTGATCGATTTCGGCGATGCTCTGCATTCGTTGCTGATCGCGGAAGTCGCCGTCGCCTGTGCCTATTCGATCCTCGATCTCGACGATCCGATCGGGGCCGCCGCCGCCATCGTCGCCGGTTTCCATGGCGCCTATCCGCTGCAGGAACAGGAGATCGACGTTCTCTTCGACCTGATCGCCATGCGCCTGGTGATCAGCGTGACGATGTCAGCTCAGCGCCACGACAAGATCGCAGACAATCCCTATCTCTCCGTCAGCGAAGCGCCGGCCTGGGCGTTGCTGCAGCGGCTCGATGCCATCAATCCCGTCTTCGCCATCGCGATCCTGCGCCAGGCCTGCGGTTTCGACGCCGCGCCCGGTTCCCGGGCTGCGATCGGCTGGATCCGGGCCGAGGCCAAGGGCTTGCACTCCGTGCTGTCGCAGCATCCGGCTCGCATGCGCAAGGGGCTGGTGCCCTATGGCGATCCGGCCAATCCGATGACCGTGGCCTCCGCGGCCGAGGAGCCGGAAAAGGCGACGGCCTGGTGGGATGAACATTGCGCGCGGGAGGGCATCGATCTCGGCATCGGTCCCTGGGGCGAGGAGCGCACCGTCTATACCAGCCCGATGTTCGAATCCCGCCTGGTGGCGGGCACGCGGCGCACGCGTCATCTCGGCCTCGACCTGTTCCTGCCGGCCGGTACCAAATTGTTCACGCCTTTGGCGGCGAGCGTGAAGGAAGTGGTGATCGAGACCGAGGCGCTCGGCTATGGCTGCCTGATCAAGCTCGAACACGCCCCGGAGGGCTGCCCGCCCTTCGTCAGCCTCTGGGGGCATCTGGCGCATGAGGCCGTCGGGCGCCTCAAGCCGGGCGACCGCCTGGAGGCCGGCGATCTCGTCGGCGAAATGGGTGCGCCGGCCGAGAATGGCGGCTGGGCGCCGCATCTGCACCTGCAGCTGTCAACCGCGACCGGCCTTACGGCCACGGAGATACTCGGTGTCGGCGAAGCCCCCTATCTGCCCGTCTGGGCTGAGCTCTTCCCCGATCCGGCCGATTTCGCCGGCGTGCCGCCCGAGACCTTCCACCAGACCGGCCGCAGCCGTGAGGCGATCGTGGCCGAGCGCAAGCGCGGGCTGCTGCCCAACCTCTCGATCTCCTACCAGGAGCCGATCAAGTTCGTGCGCGGCGAGGGCGTCTGGCTGATCGACGATCGCGGCCGGGCCTATCTCGATTGCTTCAACAATGTCTGCCATCTCGGCCACGCCCATCCTGATGTCGTGGAGGCGCTGGCGCGCCAGGCGGGCATCCTCAATACCAATACGCGCTATCTGCACGACAATATCGTCGAGTATGCCGAAAGGCTCACCGCCACGCTGCCCGACGATCTGACGGTGGCAAGTTTTGCCTGCACCGGCAGCGAGGCCAACAGCCTGATGCTGCGCATGGCCCGCACCCATACCGGCCGGGACGAGGCGATCGTGCTGGACTGGGCCTATCACGGCACGACACAGGCCCTGATCGACCTCAGTCCGTACAAGTACAAGCGCAAGGGCGGCGAGGGCCGCAAGGCGCATGTCTTCGAGGCCGCCATCCCCGACAGCTATCGCGCCCCGGTGGATTGGCCGGTGGCGGAGATCGCCAGCCGCTATGCTGAGAGGGTGGCCGACGAGATCGCCGAAATGAAACGGCAGGGCCGGGCGCCCGGCCTGTTCATGGCCGAATCCATCCCCAGCGTCGCCGGCCAGGTCTTCCTGCCGGAAGGCTATCTGAAGGAAGTCTACGCCATGGTGCGCGCGGCCGGGGGTCTGTGCGTCGCCGACGAGGTGCAGGTCGGCTTCGGGCGCGTCGGCAGCCATTGGTGGGCCTTCGAGCTGCAGAACGTGGTGCCCGACATCGTCACCATGGGCAAGCCGATCGGCAACGGCCATCCGATGGCCGCGGTGGTGACCACCAGGGAGGTTGCCGCTTCCTTCAACAACGGCATGGAATATTTCAACACCTTCGGCGGCAATCCGGTCTCCTGCGCCGTCGGCCTTGCCGTGCTCGACGTGATCGAGCGTGACGGCCTGCGCGCCAATGCCCTCGCCATGGGCGACTATCTCCTGGCGCGCTTCCGCAAGCTGCAGGAGCGGCACGAGATCATCGGCGACGTGCGCGGGCAGGGGCTCTTCCTCGGCATCGAGCTCGTCACCGACCGCAAGACCAAGGCGCCGGCCACCGAATTCGCCCGGGCCGTCAACAACGGCGCGCGCCGGCGTGGTGTGCTGATGGGCACCGAGGGGCCGCATGACAACGTCCTCAAGCTGCGCCCGCCGATGATCTTCGCCAAGGCCGACGCCGATCTCCTCATGGAAGTCCTGGAAGAGACCTTCGATGAGGTGGCGGCGCGGCAATAGGCTGTGAGGAGGCCGGGAAGAACGAGACTGCCTTCTCTCCTTGAGGGAGAAGGTGCCCCGAAGGGGCGGATGAGGGGAGAAACGCAATCTTTTCCGAGCAGCGCCGACACCCCTCATCCGTCATTGCTTCGCAATGCCACCTTCTCCCTCAAGGGGAGAAGGCTTTTGGGCGTGCCATCCGACATCAAACCACCCGGATGCCTCGAATGCATTCGGCAAAAACCAGAGAGGAACCTGCCATGAAGACCAAGAAACTGACGATGCTGCTCGCCGGCGCGGCCATGATCGCCGCCACAGCTGCGGCCCAGGCCGATCAGGTGAAGGTCGGCATCGCCGCCGAACCCTATCCGCCGATCGCCTACAAGAATGCCTCGGGCGAGTGGGAAGGCTTTGCGCTCGACTACGCCAAGGCCGTGTGCAAGACCGCCAAGCTTGACTGCGTGATCACGCCGATGGCCTGGGATGGCATGATGCCGGCGCTGAAATCGGGCAAGATCGACGTGATCTGGGGCTCGATGTCGATCACGCCGGAGCGTCAGAAGCAGATCGCTTTCACCCTTCCGATCTACAACACGCCGTCCGTATTCATCGGCAACAAGGACGACAAGTTCGACTTCGGCTCCGGTGGCCTCGCCGGCAAGAGCATCGGCGCGCAGGTGAGCACCATCCATGCCGCCTATATCGAGAAGGCTCATCCGGAGGCGACGCTGAAGGTTTACAGCCAGCAGGATACCGCCAATTCGGACCTGGCGGCCGGGCGCATCGACCTGATCATCGGCGATGCCGTGGGCATGCAGGGTTTTCTGACCAGCTCGGACGGGGCCTGCTGCGAGGTCAAGGATTTCCCCAAGGATCCGAGCTTCGACACCGGCATCGGCGGCGGCATGCGCAAGGACGACACCAAGCTGAAGGCCGCTTTCGACGACGCCATCCGCGCCATCTACAAGAATGGCGAATTCGAGCCGATGGCCAAGAAATACTTCAAGTTCGAGGTCGGCACGCCGCCGAAGTGAGATAGGCAGAGTGGCCTTCCCGTGTGCACGCACGAGACATCCGCGCACACGGGAATCTGCTTGCCCTCATCCCCGCGCCGCCTTGAAGATGGCGGCCTGATGCTGCAGACAGGGCGAGCCGGGCGTGTGGCGCGAGGGCAGCATCCAGGAGCCGCCGACAGCGACGATGTTGCGCACTGCGCCATAGGCCGGCAGCAGCGTCGTCTCGATGCCGCCCGTGGTGACGAAGCCGACGCCTTCGAAGATGTTGGCGTAATCCGCCAGCACTGCGGGGCCGTTGGAGGCCTCCGAAGGGTAGTATTTCATCAGCGCATAGCCATATTCGCAGGCCTGCATCGTCTCCGAGGCCGTCTGCACGCCGGGGATATGGGGCAGACCGCTGGCGGCGACCAGCGCCTGCAGCGCGGGCGTGAGGCCGGGGCTGACC
This sequence comes from Labrys sp. (in: a-proteobacteria), assembly GCF_047605565.1. NCBI lineage: Bacteria > Pseudomonadati > Pseudomonadota > Alphaproteobacteria > Hyphomicrobiales > Xanthobacteraceae > Labrys > Labrys sp. (in: a-proteobacteria). The sequence continues at coordinate 41,363 of NZ_JASGFM010000039.1, read as the reverse complement.
GTGAAGTCCGCGCCGGCGTCGAGGGCCTGGCGCACATGGCTCGCCAGCAGCATGGTGCCGGCGCCGAACAGGCAGCGGGGATGGCGCGCCTTGGCAGCCTTCAGCACCGCCGGCGCCTCGGGCGTGCGGAAGAGGATCTCGATCACGGGGGCTCCCGCTGCCACCAGGCCGTCGATATCGCTTAGACCCTCGTCTGGATCCTTGATCGCCATCACCGGCAGGATCGGCGTTTCGGCGAGGCGAGCCCGCAATTCGGCAACATTTGTCATTTTTCCTCCAGACCTGTTCTTTCCAAACTATAGTGTTTTGCGATTTGACGGAGTCCCCTCGAATCGCAAAGACGCGTCGGAACAAAGAGTTAGAGCAAATGGGCGTTCACGCCTGAACGCGTTCTGCTCTAGACAGCATCGCCTCTACCTCGGCCCGGTCGGGTGTGCCCAGCCGACCGCCGAAGCTGCGGCATTTGAGGGCGGCGGCGACATTGGCGAAGGCGATGGCCTGCGGGATGGATGCCCCTTCGGCGATGGCGAGGGTAAAGGCACCATGGAAGACGTCGCCCGCCGCCAGCGTGTCGACAGCCTCGACCGCGGGCGGGCGCAGTTGCTCGATCCGGCCTGTTTCACGGTCGAGCCAGAAGCAGCCCTCCGGCCCGGCCGTGACGGCGAGGAAACCAGCGAAACGACCGGCCAACACACGCAGCGCCTCGCCTGGGCTGGAGGTGCCGCTCAGCGCCAGCGCCGCCGGTTCGGAGAAGACGACATGGCTCGCCAGCGCGGCAAGTTCCATTGTCACGCCGGCCGGGCCGGTATCGGCATCGAGCACGGCGGGGCGGCCGGCCGCGCGCGCCGCCTTCAGCACGGCGGCTGCACCCTCGGGCCAGCGTATGTCGACGAGCGCGGCGTCGGCACGGGCGACCAGTTCGAGCGGCAGCCAGGACGGATCCTGGCCGAGCGCCGGATCGTAATAGGGCACCACCAGCCTCTCGCCATGGCGGTCGACCAGCACGGTCGAGATCGGCGAGCGTGCGCCCCGGGCCCGGCGGATGAAGCGACAGTCGATGCCCGCTGCCGTCAGGTCGGCGACGATGCGCTCACCGATGGCATCGTCGCCGACGCGCGAGAGCAGGGCGCTGCGCCCGCCCAGCTTGGCGATCGCGGCGGCGGCGCTGGCGGCCATGCCATGGGCCACCTCGGTTACCCGGCTGGGCAGGACCTTGCCGGGACCGCTCGGCAGGCTATCGAGCTGGAAGATCGAATCGAAGGAAGAGGCGCCGCAGCACACCACATGCACGATCTTGCCGGCTGACTCGGGCACCGCTCTCTCCCTCTGCGATGAAAACGACGTCATCGAACGAAGGGGGCCGCGGCGCGGTATTCGAGCGGATGATCGCATTTGTCATAGCATTGCCCGCGCCGGCGGTGGAAGGGCGCCGCCCCACCGGTGGTCGCGACTTTTTCGACCGGATGCCATATCGGCCTCGACGCCGGCTAAGCGAAGGCATAGAACCGCGGGATGGCCAAGTTCTTCTATATTCTCGTGCCCTTCGCCATTCTGGCGGTCGCCATCGTGCTCGGCATGGGCCTGCACAACATGCTCAAGGGTGGCGATGGCTGGCGCTCCCAGCGGCTGATGCAGATGCGCGTCCTGCTGCAAGCCGTGGCGATCATCATCATCATGGCGGCGATCTATTTCGCTCACAAATAAGTGAAGAACGTTTTTCAAGACCCACGATATCTTGAATATAGGCTTCATCTTGCATTCACATTTCGCAACGTAACCTTGGTTCTCTTATTAACCGAGGAACGATTCATGTCGAATTTTTTCAAGATTGCCTTAGCTTCATTGGTGATTGCTGCTCCATTGGCGAGCGCTCAAGCGCAAAATTTCTTTCCGCGCCAACAACACCAGCGAGACTGGAGAGAACATCGCCCCGGCACCTGGGGTGGACAGCACCGCGGACCCGACCGCTATCCCAGGGGATGGGGACCAAATCGCCGGCCGGATGGTGCCGGCTATTACCACGGCTATCGCGGCTATCGCGATTACCGGCCGGGCTATCGTCGCCACCGTGACGGCATGTGGTACCCCGTGGCAGCGTTTGCGCTTGGTGCCCTTCTCGGCGGTGCCCTGAGCCAGTGATCCCATGAGGGGCTCGCGGCGGCTTGGTGAGCCGCCGCATGGCCTATCCCGGTCAATGGCATCGCGCCATGGGTGCCATAAACCTTCCTGCGTTTACCTTTGAGTTACATCCGGCCCCTAGGGTCCGCCCGTCCGGTGCCTGTTGGGGATAACGTGGTGCCGGCACAAGGCCCGGCCGGATGCTCTCCTGGCCGGGCCACTAGAGGCATTTCAGCCTCTCCGCTTCCCGGCCCCTGGATTGCGTCGCTGCTCCGGCAATGACAATGATCCCTGAAAGCCAAACAAACTCGGGCAAGCGCAATGGTTCGTCTCAACAAGATCTACACCCGTACCGGCGACGACGGTTCCACCGGGCTCGGCACCGGCGAGCGCCGTTCCAAGGCCGATCTGAGGGTCGAGGCCTATGGCACGGTCGACGAGGCGAATGCCGTGATCGGCCTTGCCCGCCAGCACAGCGCCCGCGAGGACGCCGATGTCGACGCCATGCTCGCCCGCATCCAGAACGATCTGTTCGATCTCGGCGCCGATCTGTGCACGCCCGAGGGCGGCGAGAAGGAAATCACCTGGACGCCGTTGCGCATCGTACAGGCCCAGGTCGACCGGCTGGAGCAGGAAATAGACGCCATGAATGCCGACCTCGCGCCGCTGAAGAGTTTCGTGCTGCCGGGCGGCACGCCCTGCGCCAGCCATTTGCACATGGCGCGTACCGTCAGCAGGCGAGCAGAACGCGTGATGGTGGCGCTGTCGCAATCGGTGGGCGAACTGGTCTCCGCCGAGGCGCTGGCCTATGTCAACCGCCTCTCCGACCATCTGTTCGTGGCCAGCCGCTACCTCAACCACAAGGCCAGCGGCGACGTGCTCTGGGTGCCTGGTGCGAACAGGTGAGCTCCCCGCCCCCGAGAGGGGCGAAGGCATTTGCGTGATCTCCCGTCACGTCCACGCAATCATTGCGCGTAATTAATCCGAACCCACCCCATTTCGGCCGGTTTGGCCATCTTTCATTTACCTTGATGAATCATGATCATGGCCATGAAAAAGACAGTCGTGTCCGCCCTTGCGCTGCTCGCCCTCTCCGCTTTGCCGGCGTCGGCCGCCTCCTTCCAACAGTGCCTTTCCGCCATCGGCGCGCGCGCCGGCGCGGCGGGAGTGTCGTCATCGGTTATCAACCGGCAGTTCAGCGGCCTGCAGCCGGACATGACCGTGATCGACGCGATGAACAAGCAGCCCGAGTTCAAGACACCGATCTGGGACTACATGGCCTCGCTGGTCGACGCGCAACGCGTGGCCGACGGCAAGCAGATGCTGTCCAGATATGGCTCGGTGCTCTCGGGCGTGCAGCGGCGCTACGGCGTCGACCCGGCGGTAGTGGTCGCGGTCTGGGGCGTCGAGTCCAATTATGGCGAGAGCAAGGGCACGCGCCCGCTGGTGCAGTCGCTGGCCACGCTTTCCTGCTATGCGGGCCGCCGGCAGGGCTATTTCCAGGGTGAGCTCATCGCCACGCTGAAGATCATCCAGCGCGGCGACGTCAATCCCGATCATCTCGTCGGTTCCTGGGCCGGCGCCTTCGGCAACACCCAGTTCATGCCCTCGACCTTCCTGCGCCTGGCCGTGGATGGTGACGGCGATGGTCGCCGCGACGTGGTCGATTCCGTGCCTGATGCGCTCGCCTCCACCGCCAACTACCTGGCCCGTTCCGGCTGGACCTCCGGCACGCGCTGGGGCTATGAGGTGCGCCTGCCGCCCGGCTTCAAGGCGGGGCTAGCCGGCCGCACCAAGAAGCGCCCGCTCGGTTCCTGGGCCGCGATGGGCGTGACACGCATCGATGGTGCGCCGCTGCAGGGCGGCAATGCCCGGGCTGCGATCCTGTTGCCGGCCGGGCCGCAAGGGCCGGCCTTCGTGGTCTTCCGCAATTTCGATGCGATCTATTCCTACAATGCTGCCGAGTCTTATGCCCTGGCGATCGCCCATCTGTCGGACCGCATCCGGGGCGGCAGCCCCTTCGCGACGCCCTGGCCGACCGACGACCCTGGCCTGTCGCGGGCGCAGCGCAAGGAATTGCAGGCCCTGCTGGCCCGCAAGGGCTATGATATCGGCACGCCCGACGGCTCGATCGGCAACAAGACCATCCAGGCCATCCGCGACGTGCAGCGCCGGCTCGGCCTGCCGGTCACCGGCCACCCTGGGTTGAAGGTGCTGACCGCCCTGAAGCGCGGATGATCGCCAAAAAGCGCCATTTTTCCAGGGGCTAGTTGGCATCAGCCATTATGATGATTGCGTCTGCGGCATCACTTGCCCTAGAATGTCGCCGAGAAAAGTTGTAGAACCGCATCATGTCAGCGACCACAGTCATTCACTTCGATCGTTCCGCCAAGGCGGCCACGCCGGATGCATCGCCCTCGCGCGAGCTTCCCTCCCGCGACCACCAGCGCACGGGCTGCCCGTTCCATGACGTGCGTTCGATGCTGCGCGACGTCGGCTTGAGGCCCACCCGCCAGCGCCTGGCGCTGGGCTGGCTGCTGTTCCAGAAGGGCGATCGGCACATCACCGCCGAGATGCTGCATGACGAGGCCTCCAAGGCCCGTGTGCCGGTCTCGCTCGCCACCGTCTACAACACGCTGCACCAGTTCACCGAAGTCGGTCTGCTGCGCGAATTCGCCGTGGACGGGTCGAAGACCTATTTCGACACCAATGTGCACGAGCACCATCATTATTTCGTCGAAGGCGACAATGAGGTGCTCGACATCCCCGGCGAGGTCAACATGGCCGAGATGCCGCAGGTGCCGGCAGGCTATGAAGTTGCGCGCGTCGACGTGATCGTGCGTCTGCGCCGCAAGGACTGAGGCACCCTCCATCGAGTTTGATGAAACGGCGCGGCTCGACCGCGCCGTTTTCTTTTGCACATCTTCGTTCCAAGCAATCGAGCCCACTGTGGTCTATTGTCGGGCGATCGAACCGAGGGGTGCCGGCGGTGGGCGCATGAATCGCTATCCGATGTTCAATCCGCAGCTGCTGAACAGCTTCGTGTCGGTATGCGACACCATGAGCTTTACCCGTGCCGCGGAGCGCGTATCCCTGTCGCAGTCCACCGTCAGCCAGCAGATCCGTCGGCTGGAGGAGATGCTCGGCAAACCGCTGTTCGAACGTTCCTCGCATCAGGTGCAGCTCACCGAGGAGGGGGTGAAGCTGCTGGGCTATGCCCGGCGCATCATCGCCCTCAACGAGGAGGCGCATGATGCCCTGACGGGCCTGTGGCGCGACGGCGTACTGCGGCTGGGCATGCCCGAGGATTATACTGTGCCCACCGCCGACCTGCTCGCTGTCTTCAGCCGGGAGCACCCGCATCTGCGGCTCGATGTCACCAGCGGCCTGAGCGCGGATCTGCATGCCGCCTATGGCCGCGAGGAACTCGACCTCATCCTGGTCAAGCAGCGCCGCAGCCAGCCGCCACGTGCTGCCCGGCCCGAACCCCTGCTATGGCTGGACAGCCTGGCCCATCCGGCCATCGAGCAGGCGCCGGTGCCGCTGGCGGTGTTCCCGCCCAATGGGCTCTATCGCGAGGAACTGTGCCAGGCCCTCGATGATCTCGGCCGACGCTGGCGGGTCGGCTACAGCAGTGCCAGCCTCGGAGCGCTCATGGCGGCGTCGGCCGCCGGCCTCGGCATCACCCTGCTGCCTGCCGGCTGCCGGCTGCCCAGCCATCGCATATTGGGGGAGGCCGAGGGATTGCAGCCGGTGACCGATTTCGAGCTGGCGCTGTATTTCCGCGACGGTGCTGTCGATGCCGTCGTCACCCTGGCAGAGCGGCTGATCACCTTCTGCGGGCTGGAGGCCTAGGGTGCGGAAATCGCCGCTCCCTTCTGCATGAAGATTGGCTATTCATTTGCGCTTCGTGGAGAGCCTCCATCATTGCTAAATCGAATGGTCAGCATTGGCAAATCTCGCTGCCATCGAGATTGGCTCTCCCGTAAATTGGGAGCCCAGACAACCGATCGAAGGCAGGAAACCACCGTGGAAAACCACCAGCAGCCAAGCCTCAGGGCGGTTCTCAGCCACAGCGGAAACCGCAGCGCCGCCTCGGCAGTCAGGGGCATGGCCGGTGCCAGCGCCGTGGCTGCGATGGCCGGCACCGGCCGCCCAGGCGGCGAAGCCGGTGCCACCACGCTGCGAGATCGCCATTATTATCTCCGCGACGTGCGGCTCGAAGAAGGCTTCGAGTATGACGGCGAGACGGTGATCGGCACCCGCACCGCGCTCTACACGCTGGAGATCAAGGACGGCAAGATCGCAGCCCTGCTTGCGGCCAACGCCGGGCTGGCCGACGGCCTGCCCCGTTACGGGGCGCATGGCCAGCTCCTGCTGCCGGCGATGCGCGACATGCACATCCATCTCGACAAGACTTTCTATGGCGGCCCCTGGCAGGCGCCGCGCCCGCGCCAAGGCAAGACCATCATGGACATGATCGCGCGGGAGCAGAAATTACTGCCCACGCTGTTGCCCGTCGCGCAGCAGCGTGCCGAGGGGCTGATCGCCCTGTTGCAGTCCAAGGGCAGCACGGTGGCGCGTGGCCATTGCAACATCGACCCGATCAGCGGCTTGAAGGCCCTGGAGCATGTGCAGCGGGCGCTGGAGAACCACCGAGGAGATTTCTCCTGCGAGATCGTCGCCTTCCCCCAGCACGGCCTGTTGCACTCCGGGGTCGAGGGGCTGTTGCGCGAGGCGATGACCATGGGTGCCGCCTATGTCGGTGGGCTCGACCCGACCAATGTCGATGGCACCATGGAAAAATCCCTCGACGCCATGTTCCAGATCGCTCTCGATGCCGGCAAGGGTGTCGACATTCACCTGCATGAGACCAGCCCGGCCGGCGTGGCGGCGATCAACTACATGGTCGATACGGTGGAGAAGAACGCAGCGCTCAAGGGCAAGGTTACCATCAGCCACGCCTTCGCGCTTAGCACGCTCTCGCCACAGGCATTGTCCGAACTCGCCACCCGCTTTGCCGCGCAGGGTATCGCCATCGCCTCGACGGTGCCGATCGGCAGCTTTGTGATGCCGCTGCCGCAACTCAGCGAGAAGGGCGTTTTCGTGATGACCGGCACGGACAGCGTGATCGATCATTGGTCGCCCTTCGGCAGCGGCGACATGCTGGAAAAGGCCAATCTCTACGCCCAGCTCTATGACGGCTCGGACGAGTTCCACCTCTCGCGCGCCTTGTCGATCGCTACCGGCGGCGTGCTGCCGCTGGACGACAGCGGCAAGCGCGCCTGGCCGAAGGCCGGCGACGAGGCGGGTTTCACCCTGGTTCCCGCCAGTTGCTCGGCCGAGGCGGTGGCCCGCATGCCTGCGCGTACGGCCACCTTCCAGCAGGGCCGCATGGTCTATGGCAGCGTCGGCCAGGCCTGAGGGCCTGAGCCGAAAGCAGCGTTCCTGCCCGACGGGGCCCCGATTTCGTCCCTCATCTTCCGGCAGGAAACACACGCCTGCCGCCGACCCAGGTCTCCGCGACTTTGGTCTTCCAGATCAACTGGGGATCGACGGCAAAGATGTCCTGGTCGACCAGGATGAAATCGGCCCATTTGCCCGGTTCGAGGCTGCCGAGGCTCTTCTCCTGGTGTGCGGCGTAGGCGGCATCCAGGGTGAAGGCGCGGAACGCTTCAACCCGCGTCATCGCCTGCTCGGCATGCCAGCCGGCGACGGGCTTGCCTTCGTGATCGGTGCGGTTGATAGCCGCGTGCAGGCCGAAGAACGGATTGGCCGATTCCACCGGAAAGTCCGAACCGCCGGCAATCACCGTGCCCTGGTTGAGCACAGTTCGCCAGGCATAGGCGCCGCGGATGCGCTCATGGCCGACCCTGTCTTCCGCCATGTTCATGTCGGAAGTGGCGTGGGTGGGTTGCATCGAGGCGACGAGGCCGAGGCTCTCGAGGCGGGGCAGGTCGGTGAGCGCCAGCACCTGGGCGTGCTCGATGCGGTTGCGCAGATCGCGCCCGCCCACTTCGGCGAAAGCGCCCTCGAAGGCGTCGAGCACTTCGCGATTGCCGGCATCGCCGATGGCGTGAACATTGACCTGGAAGCCGGCCTTCAGTGCCGTCTCGATATCGGCCTGCATCGCCTCGGGTTTCTTGAAAAGCAGGCCGCGATTGCCGGGATCGTCGCTATAGGGCTCGATCAGCGCAGCGCCGCGGCTGCCCAGCGCGCCGTCGGCATAGAGCTTGACACTGCGTACCGTCAACCGGTCCTGGCCATAGCCGAGCAGCGGGCCTCCAGCCGAGACTTTCTTGAAATCCTCGCCGACGCCGCCAACCATGGCGTAGATCCGAGCGGTGAGGCGGCCCTCGTCGGCGAACTTTCTGTAGACATCGATGTCGGCGGCCTCGACGCCGGCGTCATGCGCCCCTGTCAGGCCAAGCCTGGCCATATGAGCGAGGGCGGCGGTGAGATTGGCGGAGCGATCGGCCTCGGTCTTGGCCGGCAGCATCTTGACGACGAGGTCCATGGCCTTGTCGACCAGTACCCCGGTGGGATTGCCCTGCGCATCGCGTTCGAGGCGCCCGCCATCGGGATCCTTGGTGTCCCTGGTGATGCCGGCCAAGGCGAGCGTCTTCGAGTTGGCCCAGCCGGCATGGCCGTCGACCCGCTCGAGCCAGACCGGCCTGTCCTTCACCACGGCGTCGAGCTCGGCGGCGTTCGGAAAGCGCCCGAGCTTCCAGATCACCTGGTTCCAGCCGCTGCCACGAATCCAGGCCGCCTTGGGATTGGCCGCAGCATAGGCACTCACTTGCTTGAGGGCGGCCTTGAGACTGGCGGTCGAAGACAGATCGATCGTCGTCAGCGTTTCGCCGAGGCCGCCGACATGGCCATGCGCATCGATCAGGCCTGGCAGCATCACCTTGCCACGGCCGTCGCGTTTGACGGCACCTGCATGGGCCTTGACCAGTTCCTTGTGCGTGCCGGTGGCGATGACTTTGCCGTCTTCGCCGAAGACCAGAGCGTCGAAGCGGACGAGCTCGCCGTTGCGGACGGTATAGCCCTTGACGTTCTCGATCAGGACCGGCTCAGCCAGCACGGGCGTGGCCACCATGGTGGCGGCCGCAACGAGGGTCGCGAATCCGACCTTCCTCATACCCAGTTCCCCCCTGTACGATTCCCCTCGCGGGCATCATCGGCATGCAGCGGTGGGAGGTAAAGCTCCGGATGGGAAAGGATATGGCCGTGCCCGGCCGGTTCCCGATGCCACGGCGCTCAGCCTTGCCTGCCTTCGTTGCCAGGACGGCCAATGCCGTTGGCGACGAGATCGATCGCCAAAGCGAGGATCATCGCGGCCGCGCCGATCACGAAGAGCAGGCGGTAATTGCCGCCGCTCTGGGCGAAGAGGAAGGACAGGGCATAGGCGGCACCGGCCTGGAACAGGGCGAACCAAACCGTCGCCAGGCTCCAGGCCCGTTTTTGCTGGGCAGAGTGGTGCGGCAGGAGTTCGTGGATGCGGCCGATGACCAGCGGCACCGTGCCGGTGACGAAGGCACCCACGATCAGGCTCGAGCCGATCAGCCATGCCTGCCCGGCCATACCGGCAGGCAGCGCTACCGCGACGGCCTCGAGCAGGAAGGCCATGCGCAAGGCCGCGCCGAAGCCGATGCGATCGGCAAGGTGACCGGCCAGCAGAGGGCCGATGGTGGCGCCGATGCCGAAGATGATCCAATAGAGAGCGCCGACCTCGACGCCTTCACCCAATCCCCGCGCGACGAAATCGACCAGGAAGATCATGTGCGGCACCCAGCCGGCGGCATTGAGGGCGTATTCGGCATAAAGGGCACGCAGGCTTGCCGTTCGCGGGGCATGGCCGGACGCGGCGGGCCGGGCCATGGCATTCTCGCCGCGCGGCCAACCGCTCCAGGCGGTGGCCATCAGCAGTAGCGAGAGTGCACCGAGGCCAAGCCAGGCTTGCCGCAGTCCCTGCTGCAGGAGCAATGGCACCAGCGTGCCGGATGCGGCAATGCCCGCCCCGATCCCCATGAAGATGGCGCCGCCGGCAAGCCCCCGTCTTGCCGGTGCGATATGGGTGAGGACGGTTGGAGCTGCCAGGACCATCAGCACGCCACCCGCCAGCCCGGCGGCAAAGCGCCAGGCGAAGAACCAGGCAAAGCCGAACGGATAAGAGCAGGCGAAAAAGGTGAGGGTGGCCAGGGCCATCATGGCCCTGAGAGTGGCCACTGTCGAGAAACGCCCGGCCATCGGCCGGCCCATGAGGGCGCCGGCAAGATAGCCAGCCAGGTTGGCGGCGCCGAGATAGGCGGCCGTCGAGGCCTCGAACCAGCGCGCATCGACGATCGCGGGCAGCAGCGGCGTGTAGGCGAAGCGGGCAAGGCCGATGCCGATCAGGCTGGCACAGAAGGCGGACAGAATGGCCCTCCACAGATTGAGGCTGCCCTCCCGGGAATTCCCGCCACGGTCCAAGATGGTGGTGCCGGCCATTCGTCGACCCTCGATTGTCACGCTTGACGACCATACGAGCCTGTATCAATCTATAAAAACGAATATAAAAGATATGAGTTATCTCTTTTTAAGATTAGCCAATTGGTGGCGGATGCGACCGGCATGGACATATCCGATCTGAAGGTTTTCGAGGCCGTATCCCGGCTCGGCAGCATGAACCGGGCCGCCCAGGAGCTGAACACCGTCCAATCCAATGTGACGGCTCGCATCCGTACACTCGAACAGGACCTTGGCGTCAGCCTGTTCCAGCGCCATGCGCGCGGTGTCTCCACCACGCCGGCGGGGCAGCGGGTGCTGCCCTTTGTCAGCCGCATCGCCAGGCTGCTCGCGGATGCGCGAATGGCCGCGCAGGACGAGGGCGTGCCGAGTGGCGCCCTGTCGCTCGGCAGCCTGGAAACGACGGCGGCCCTGCGGCTGTCCGGCCTGCTCAGCCGGTTTGCCAAGGCCTACCCCGCCGTCCGGCTCGTCCTCGCCACCGGCACCACGCGCAAGCTCGTGGACGAGGTGCTGGCATGCCGCCTCGAAGGCGCCTTCGTTGCCGGCCCTGTCAGCCATCCGGAACTGAGCTGGCAGGTGGTCTTCCGGGAAGAACTCGTCCTCGTCACCGCGCGCAACCATCGCAGCATCGACGAACTGGCTGCGGTCGCGGATCTGAAGACGATCGTGTTCCAGATCGGTTGCTCCTATCGCCAGCGGCTCGAAGCCTTGCTGGCCGAGAGAGGAATCGTGACCGCAAGGCCGCTGGAATTCGGTTCGCTGGAAGCGATCATCAGCTGTGTCTCGGCCGGCGTCGGCGTCACCTTGTTGCCGAGAAGCGTCGTGGCTGGCACCTGGCAGGAGGGCAGGATCGCCATCCATGACCTCCCGCCCGGGCGATCCGAGGTCGATACGCTGTTCGTGCGCCGGGCGGATGGCTATGTTTCGAGCGCCCTGTCGGCCTTTCTCGACATGGCGCAAGCGAGCTTTGGCGCGAGCGGCACCTGAAGGCGCCGAGCCATGGACAATGTCGTAACGACCGTGAATACGGCAACGCTTCGACCGTCGTCCTCCGTTCCTAGAGCTTCAGCCAGTCGAGCGTGCCCAGGGAGACCAGGGTCGCAACCAGGATGGTGCCGGCATAGATCAGGCTGTGGCGCCAGCTCTGCAGCGGCGAGCGCTGGCGCAGCAAGGCGGGGCGCGCGAGAATGAAGGCGGCGATCAGCAACGCCACCACCAGGCCGCCATGCTGGATGCCGGTGGCCAGGTCATGCAGGATCACCATCGAGCAGATCAGCAGGGTCGGGAACCAGGCATGCCGGAACTCGGTGCGAAGCTTGGCGAGCAAGGGGGCAAAGGGCTGCATGATATCCTCAAGAGCAAACGTTCGGCCGCGTTCTGAAAGCTGAAGCTGGCGGAGTAGATGCCGATTGCGGCGCGAGCGTGCCGTGTCGATGGTCACACCGCGGAAATAGAGAGGAAACGCGGTGTTCTGCCCCGGAATCGGCCGGCAGCCTTAACAAAGCGTAAAAATCCGATCGATTTTTCTGCCGCTCCCGCCTCCTACCCGTCCGGTGGCAGACCCCGCGATCCGGGCATGGCAGACGTCGCCAAATAGGCAGTAGCGGCCTGACTGGAATCCTTCTATAAACGCACCATCCCGCGCCGCACAAATCGCCTCGCGAGCGCGAATTCCGCTGACCTATCATAGGCTTGGGGACGCTCCCCGGCCTTTTTCAGGGAACCTGCCATGGCCTCTCTCGACAGCTTCAAAGCCCGCAAGACACTTCAGGTGGGCTCGAAGACCTATACCTATTATTCCTTGAAGGCAGCGGAAGCGAACGGTCTTCCCGGCATTTCCGCCTTGCCGGTCTCCATGAAGGTCCTGCTCGAGAACCTCCTGCGCTTCGAGGATGGCCGCAGCGTTTCCAAGGGCGACATCGAAGCCATCGCCGCCTTCCTCACCAATCGCGGCAAGGCCGAGCGCGAGATCGCCTTCCGCCCCGCCCGCGTGCTGATGCAGGACTTCACCGGCGTGCCGGCCGTGGTGGACCTTGCCGCCATGCGTGACGCCATGAAGGCGCTGGGCGGCGATCCCACCCGCATCAACCCGCTGGTGCCGGTGGACCTGGTCATCGACCACTCCGTCGTCGTCGACTATTTCGGCAACAACGACGCCTTCAAGAACAATGTCGCCCGCGAATATGAACAGAACCAGGAGCGCTACCGCTTCCTGAAATGGGGCCAGTCGGCCTTCGACAATTTCCGCGTGGTGCCGCCGGGCACCGGCATCTGCCACCAGGTCAACCTGGAATATCTGGCTCAGACGGTGTGGACCAAGGAAGAGGACGGTGTCACCGTCGCCTATCCCGACACGCTGGTGGGCACCGACAGCCACACCACCATGGTCAACGGCCTGGGCGTGCTCGGCTGGGGCGTCGGCGGCATCGAGGCAGAGGCCTCCATGCTCGGCCAGCCCAATTCGATGCTGATCCCCGAAGTCATCGGCTTCCGCCTCACCGGCAAGCTGCCGGCCGGCGTCACCGCCACCGACCTCGTGCTCACCGTCACCCAGATGCTGCGCAAGAAGGGCGTGGTCGGCAAGTTCGTGGAGTTCTTCGGCCAGGGCCTCGACGCCATGACGCTGGAGGACAAGGCCACCATCGCCAACATGGCGCCGGAATATGGCGCGACCTGCGGCTTCTTCCCAGTCGATGCCGAGACGCTGCGCTATCTCGACAAGTCCGGCCGTGATGCCGACCGCATCGCGCTGGTCGAGGCCTATTCCAAGGAACAGGGCATGTTCCGCACCGCGGCGAGCTTCGATCCGGTGTTCACCGACATCCTCGAGCTCGATCTCGCCACCGTGCTGCCTTCGCTGGCCGGTCCCAAGCGCCCGCAGGACCGCGTCCTGCTCTCCGATGCCAAGGCCGGCTTCCTCGCCGCGCTGGAAGGCGAGTTCAAGAAGCCAGACGAGGCCGGCAAGACCCAGGCCGTCGCCGGCACCGACTATGGCATCGGCCACGGCGCGGTGACGATCGCTGCCATCACCTCCTGCACCAACACCTCCAATCCCTCCGTGCTGGTCGCGGCCGGCCTGCTCGCCCGCAAGGCGGCGGCCAAGGGCCTGAAGTCCAAGCCCTGGGTCAAGACCTCGCTCGCCCCGGGATCGCAGGTGGTGGAAGCCTATCTCAGCCAGTCCGGCCTGCAGAAGGACCTCGATGCCCTCGGCTTCAACCTGGTGGGCTTCGGCTGCACCACCTGCATCGGCAATTCGGGCCCGCTGCCCGAGCCGATCTCGGAGGCCGTCAACAAGGGTGACATCGTCGCCGCCGCGGTGCTCTCGGGCAACCGCAACTTCGAGGGCCGCGTCAATCCGGACGTCAAGGCCAACTATTTGGCCTCGCCCCCGCTGGTGGTCGCCTATGCGCTGGCCGGCTCCCTGCAGGTCGATCTCACGCTGGAGCCGCTCGGCACCGGCAGCGACGGCAAGCCCGTCTTCCTCGCCGACATCTGGCCCGATGGTGCCGAGATTCAGGCGGTGATCGACGAATTCGTCACCCAGGCGATGTTCAAGTCCAAATATGCGGACGTCTTCAAGGGCGACGAGAACTGGCAGAAGATCTCGGCCCCGGCCGGGCAGACCTATGCCTGGGACGAGCGTTCGACCTATGTGCAGAACCCACCCTATTTCGACGGTATGACCAAGACGCCGGTGCCGCCCACCGACGTGCACAAGGCCCGCGTCCTTGGCCTCTTCCTCGACTCGATCACCACCGACCACATCTCCCCGGCCGGTTCGATCAAGGCGGCGAGCCCGGCGGGCGAATATCTGCGCGACCATCAGGTCCGCCCGGTGGACTTCAACCAGTACGGCACCCGCCGCGGCAACCATCAGGTGATGATGCGCGGTACCTTCGCCAATATCCGCATCAAGAACCAGATGCTGCCGGGCATCGAAGGCGGCCTGTCCATCCATTATCCCGATGGCGTGGAAGCCCCGATCTATGACGTGGCCATGCGTTACAAGGCCGAGGGCGTGCCCCTGGTCGTGTTCGCCGGCAAGGAATACGGCACCGGTTCCTCGCGTGACTGGGCGGCCAAGGGCACCAAGCTGCTCGGCGTGCGCGCCGTGATCGCCCAGAGCTTCGAGCGTATCCACCGCTCCAACCTGGTCGGCATGGGCGTGGTGCCCTTCACCTTCGCCGAAGGCACCTCCTGGCAGACGCTGGGCCTGAAGGGCGACGAGACGGTGACGATCGAGGGTATCGAGACGATCAAGCCGCGCGCCACCATCGAGGCCGAGATCACCTTCGCCGACGGCAAGGTCGTCAAGGTGCCGCTGCTCTGCCGCATCGACACACTGGATGAGCTCGACTACTTCAAGAACGGCGGCATCCTGCAGTTCGTGCTGCGCAACCTGGCGGCATAATCCCGGGAGGGCGGGCCTCTCGACGGCATGTTTGCATGTCGCGGTATCCGCCCTCTTCCGGTATCCATGCATGGCGGTGTCTCCTGAGATCACCGCCTCGCTCTCTTCTCGACCGTTGTCGTTTCAAGAGCGGACAGGATGTCCGCGCTCCGAGGAGATCCCATGTTCCCCGACAGTCTCATCGCCGGCTACAAGTCTTTCCTTGGTGATCGCTTCTCCCGGGAAAGCCAGCGCTACGAGACCTTGGGAACCACGGGGCAGAGCCCTGAAGTGCTCGTGATCGGCTGTTGTGATTCGCGGGTCTCGCCCGAAGTGATTTTCGACGCCGGGCCCGGCGAGCTGTTCGTGGTGCGCAACGTCGCCAATATCGTGCCGCCCTATGAAGCGGGCGGCCAGTTCCACGGCACCAGCGCCGCGCTGGAATTTGCGGTCGAGGCGCTCAAGGTCAAGCATATCGTGATCATGGGCCATGCCAGCTGCGGCGGCATCCGCTCCTTCGCCGAGAAGCGGGCGCCGCTGTCCTCCGGGGATTTCATCGGCAAATGGATGTCGATCATCGCCCCGGCGGTGGATACGCTCGAGGATCCCGGCGAGACGCCGTCCGAAGACTACATCACCCGCCTCGCTCTGGCCGCCGTGGAACAGAGCCTTGCCAATCTGATGACCTTCGGCAGCGTGCGCCGCCGCGTCGATGCCGGCGAATTGCAGCTCCACGGCGCCTATTTCGGCATCGCTTCCGGCCATCTCCTGGTCCGCGATCCCGAAACCCGCCGCTTCGAGGCAGTGGTCGCCGACATCGGTACGCCGCCCTCCCTGCTGCGCTGCGACTGAGGTGAGGACGTTGCAGGCGCGACGCCTGCGACCCCGGGATATTGCACCGCCTGTCTAAAGCAGGGCCGGTGTCCTTATATCCTGCTTACGCGTTATGCTCCAAATAATACACAATATTTATTTGTGTAATGGGCATGCCATTTCATAAAATGCCTTCGATGTCAGCCCGCCGAACAATTGCGGCAGGGCAGGATAACGTCCTTATCTTTCCCTCGTCCGACCGAATGCTTTCGCGGGCCGGCGTAAGAACAAGGCATTTTCAGAACCGCTTCCGCCATGTCGCATTCAGTCCCGAAAAAACTGGACATCGTGTCCAGGGTAACCATTCACGTCTTTGCTGCCGAAGTCCTCTTCGCCGCCTTGCTGGCGGCCTGTGGATCGAAGGCTTTTGCGGCGACCTTCGCCGCGCTGCTCGCCCTGTTTGCCGTGCTGCAGGCGATGGCGGCGTTCGGGGCTCGTCGCCGGGCGCCATCCTCCTCGCTGACGGAATGGGACGGCATCGCCTGGCTGCTGCTGGTGGCGACGGGGGCCCTGCTGTTCCTGCGCTGATCTCGTCTCGGCGAAGCGCGCCCTCACAGCGGCGGCAGGCGGCGCTTTACCGGCTGCGACTTGACGATGGCGGTGTTGGTCTCGGCCTTGTCGATGAGGCGGTCGAGGATCTCGTCGAGCTGTTCGATCGAGCGCAGGTGCAGCCGGGCGACGAAGCAGTCGTCGCCGGTGACCTTGTCGCATTCGGAGAATTCCGGGATTTCCTCGATCAGCCTCTGCACCCGGGGCAATTGGCCGGGCAGGGGGCGGATGCGCACGATCGCCTGCAGCGTATAGCCGAGGGCCTGCGGATCGACGTCCACGGTGAAGGCGCGGATCACGCCGCGCTCCTCCAAGCGTCTGAGACGTTCCGAGGTCGAGGGGGAGGACAGGTTCACCCGGCCCGCCAGTTCCTTCAGCGAGATGCGGGCATTCTCGACCAGAATGTCGACGATGCGTTTGTCCACTTCATCAAGCATGATGCCAATCCACGATTTTTCCTTCGTGATTTAGGAGGATGTCATATCTTGCCTAATCCTATCCATATAAAACTGCACGGTGCCCGAATAGAATTCAGCCTCCTTTGTGAGGTGCATGCCATGGACAAGCTCCGCGGAACGGCCGAGATGACGGCGGCCATGATCATATCCGGCACGATCGGCTGGTTCGTCATCCTGTCCGGCCAGCCGGTCATCGACGTGGTGTTCTGGCGCTGCCTGTTCGGGGCGGGCACGCTCGCCTTGATCTGCCTGGGGCTCGGCCTTTTCAGGCGCGACGTCATCACGGTGCGGCAGATCGGCCTCGCCGTGGTCGGCGGCGTCGCCATCGTGGCGAACTGGCTCATGCTGTTTGCCGCCTATCCGCGCGCCTCGATCTCGATCGCCACCGCCGTCTACAACACCCAGCCCTTCATGCTGGTGGGTTTCGGCGTGCTGTTCTTTTCGGAGAAGTTGACGGCGTCAAAGCTGTTCTGGCTCGGCCTCGCCTTTGCCGGCATGCTCGGCATCGTGCAGGCCAAAAGCGGGGCTGCGGGGACCGATTATCTGGTCGGCATCGGCCTGGCGCTCGGCGCCGCCTTCTTCTATGCCATCGCCGCTCTGGTCGCCAAGAAGCTCAAGGGCGTGCCGCCGCACCTGATCGCGTTGATCCAGGTGATCGTGGGCACCCTGATGCTGGCCCCGCTCGCCAGCCTATCCCATCCACCCGTCGGCGAACAGACCTGGGCCATCCTGGGCACGCTCGGCATCGTCCATACCGGACTGATGTATATCCTGCTCTACGGCGCCATCCAGAAGCTGCCGACCAGCCTCACCGGCGCGCTCTCCTTCATCTATCCGGTGGTGGCGATCCTGGTCGACCTCGTCGCCTTCGGCCACCGCCTGGACTGGCTGCAGATGGTTGGTGCCGGCGCCATCCTGGTCGCGGCGGCCGGCATGACGCTCGGCTGGTCGCCCTTGCGCCGGAACGAGGCAGCGGTGCCGGGGACGCCGGCTAGCCCCCGATCCTGAGCAGGAGGACGCCGAGAAGGGCGGTGGCGATGCCGAACCATTGCAGCGCCGACAGCCTTTCGCCGCGCAGCACCACGCCGAGGGCGGCGGTGACAGCGCCGGACAGCGTGCTCAGCACGGTGACCACCGCGACGGCCCCGGTGAGCGCGCCCAGGGCCAGCGTGCCGAAGCCGCACAGGCTGAGCAGGCCGATCGCGGTGATGAGGAGCCAGAGCGATGAAGGCGGTGGCTGGAACTCTGCCGGCCGCACCGCGAGCATGCCGGCAAGACAGATCAGATTGGTGGCATAGAGCAGCCACAGCGTCGCCGTGGTGCCGAGCCCGGGCAGCGCCAGGTGTCCCTGCAGCCAGAAGCCGATACCGAAGAACAGAGCCGCCGCCAGTGCTAGGCGCAGAGAAGTCCTCGAACCCGCCGAGGCGCTGTCGTCATCCGGCGCGTAGACCGTGCAGGGTACCCCGATGAAACAGAGCGCCAGGCCCGCCAGGGCCCACCAGCCCAGTATCTCGCCGGTTGCCAGTGACAGCAAGGTGGTGATCACACCATAGGTAGCGGTGAGGGGGGCGACCAGGGCGGCCTTGCCGCGAGCCAGGGCGGACAGCAGGGCCAGCATGCCCAGGAAATTGCAGAGGGCGGCGGCAAGGCCCCACAGCCAGGCCTCCGACGGGGCCGACGCCGTCTGGCCGCGGATGCCAGGCAGGACCAGGACCAGCAGCGACAGGCCGGCAAAGCCGATGGCCTGGCTGAAGAACAGGGACTGGCGCACCCCGAGCGCCCGCGCCGCCGCGCCGCCGAGGAAATCCGTGCCGCCCCAGCACAGGGCTGCCGCCAGGCCGAGAAGAATTGCCATGTTTGCGTCCGCTGTTCGGCCGTGGAAGGAACGTACTTCTTTGAGGCTTCGTCCCTCTTAGCTGCAGCCCTTGCCTCCTCGGAACGCAGAGCCATGCCAAAGCGCGGCAATATCCAGCCAAAACGCGCAAGGGCGCCGTCAGCTCCCGGAACGCAGCCGCCGATGGGCTTCGGCGTGCAGGTCGTCGAGCCCCATGGTGATGCGATGGCTGACCGCGTCGATCTCTGCTGCGTCGGCATCGCTGGCTACGGTGAGGGCCTCCGACCACAATACACAGCCGCGCCCGAAGGGCAGGACCAGGCTGGCCTTGTCCCAGTTGTCGAGGTCTATGCGGGCGCTGGTCACCGCCGCGAACAGGAAGATCGGCCGTCCGGTCGCCCGCGCCAGCTGCACCGCGCCCTTGCCGGCGACACGCGCGACCTTGGGCACGTCGGCCGTCATCAGCACATTGGTGCCGGTTTCCAGCGCCTGGCGCATCGCCAGGAAGGCGGGGATGCCGCATTTGCCCCGGATCTTGGCCCGGGTCTGGGTGCCCGAGCCGCGGATGGTGCCGTAGCCGGCCCGCGCCAGTGCCGTGGCGATCACCGAGCCGTCGAAATGCAGCGAGACCAGCACGCTGGTGCGCGGTGCCCCGCGCAGGGCTGCGACGCTCAGCATTTGCTGGCCATGCCAGGTCAGTGCGATGAAGGAACCGTCCGTCCTCTCCCAGGGCCGCTGCTCGCCCGGCAGAGGGGCGAAGCGCGTGGTGCGCATCACGCCACTGATATAGGCATGCAGCCCATAGCCGGCTGCCCTGGCAGCCCATTGCTTCCTGCGGATCATCGTCCAGCTCCCGAATGCGGGCGCAACCTAGGGTGAGCGGATTGCACGGGCATTGCGGGCAGGCGGACGCCGCCCAGGAGAGCCGGATATTGAACTTAATCCCGCGGCAGCGGGATTTCCGGCCAATCCTCGGTGGCCAGGGGCTGGATTGCCCGTTCCAGATAGGTGGAGAGCACCACATAGCTCTTGGTGCCCCTGACGCCCGGCAGGACATAGAGCTGGGAGAGGAAATGCTCCATGGCCCGCGCGTGTCGGGTGCGGACCTTCATGACCACGCCGGTATCGCCGGCTACCGAATGCATCTCTTCCACCTCGGGAAAGCGGCGCAGTGTCATCATGCGTTCGCTCTTGCCCCAGCCCTCGGTGTCGACATGCACGAAGGCGAGGAAGGGCTTGCCGATGGCCTGGGCGTCGAGAACGGCCGTCGTACCCTTGAGCACGCCGGATTCGCGCAGCCGCTTGACGCGTTCATGCACGGCCGGAGCGGAAAGTCCCACATTCTGGCCGATCTCGGCATAGGTCTGGCGCGCATCCGCGCTCAGCGCACTTAAGATCTTTCGGTCGAAATCGTCGAGGATACGGTCTGGCCTTTCATTCGGCTGAAGATCCTTCGTTTTTGATTTCATTCGGCAAAAATCACTTTTTATCGAAGATTTTTCTGCTCAGAATAGCCCAACCAAGGAGCTCTGATCATGCAGATGATAGTGCGAAATCCTGCTGAAGGCATCTATGAAGCGACACCGGACTACGTCCACGCCATGGAAGTGGTGAGGCCGCAGCGCCTGCTTTTCTTCAGCGGTACCATGGGCCTCGATCTGGCGGGGAGGGCGCCCGCCGGTCTGGCGGAGCAACTCGACTGCGTATGGTCCAATATCCGGCGCATCCTTGCCGAGGCCGGCATGGGCGTGGACAATCTGGTGCGCGTCACCAGCTATTTGCGCGATGCCGCCTATGTCGAAGCCAATCAGGCGGCGCGGCTCGAGGCTCTTGGCAGCCGCCGCATCCCGACCACGGCCATCGTGGTTGAAACGCTCGAACCGGGCTGGCTGGTGGAGCTGGAGGCGATTGCCGCGGGATGAGGATGGCCGCAGTCCGCAACACCCTCTCCCGGCCCGGGAGAGGGAGACTTCGGTGTTGCGATCAAGTCGGGGCTGGCATCGTCTCGCTCGGCACCAGTCATTGCCTCCCCCCGGCGGGGAGAGGAGAAGGGTGAGGCAGTAAAGCCGCTGCCTGCAGCGCTGTCAGCCTCACTCCATTCCTTCGAGCTCTATGATCATGCTCTCGATCAGGTTGAGGCCGATCTGCCAGAAGGCAGGATCGCGCGCGTCGAGGCCGAAGGGGGCGAGCAGTTCGGAATGATGCTTGGTGCCGCCGGCCGCCAGCATGGCGAGATAGCGTTCGGCAAAGCCGTCATGCGCCTTTTCGTAGACGGCATAGAGCGAATTCACCAGGCAGTCGCCGAAGGCGTAGGCATAGACGTAGAAGGGCGAGTGGATGAAGTGCGGGATGTAAGTCCAGAAGGTCTCGTAGCCCGGCCCGATCTTGATGGCCGGCCCGAGGCTTTCCTCTTGAACGGACAGCCAGATCTCGCCGAGGCGGTCGGCGGTCAACTCGCCCTGGCGGCGCTCGACATGTACCTTGCGCTCGAAGGAATAGAAGGCGATCTGGCGCACCACCGTGTTGATCATGTCCTCCACCTTGGCGGCGAGCATGGCCTTCTTCTGCGCCGGGCTGGCCGCCCCTGCCAGCAAGGCGCGGAAGGTCAGCATCTCGCCGAACACCGAGGCGGTCTCGGCCAGGGTCAGCGGCGTCGGCGCCATCAGCGCGCCGTTGTGGCCTGCCAGTACCTGGTGGACGCCGTGGCCGAGCTCATGGGCCAGCGTCATCACGTCGCGCGTCTTGCCCTGGTAGTTGAGCAGCACATAGGGATGGGCCGAAGGCACGGTCGGGTGGGCGAAGGCGCCGGGCGCCTTGCCGGGGCGGACGGGCGCATCGATCCAGTTCTCGTCGAAGAAGCGCTGGGCGATGCCGGCCATGCGCGGCGAGAAACCGGCATAGGCCTCCAGCACGGTGCCGCGCGCATCTTCCCACTTAATCGGCGTGCTCTCGACCTTGGGCAGCGGCGCATTGCGGTCCCAGTGGTTGAGCTGGTCGAGCCCGAACCACTTGGCCTTGAGGCGATAGTAGCGATGCGACAGGCGCGGATAGGCTTCCTGCACCGCCGAGACCAGCGCATCGACCACCTCGCGCTCGACCCGGTTCGACAGATGGCGCGAATCGGCGACATCCTCGAAGCCGCGCCAGCGGTCGGAGATCTCCTTGTCCTTGGCCAGCGTGTTGGTGATCAGGGTGAACAGCCTGAGATTATCCTTGAAGGTGCGGGCGAGGGCATGGGCCGCCTTCTCGCGCTTGGCCGGGGAGGGATCCTGCAGCAGGTTCAGGGTCGGCTCCAGCGTCAGTTCCTGACTGTCCTCCACCCGGAAACGCAGGCCCGAGATCGTTTCGTCGAACAGGCGGTTCCAGGCTCCGCGACCGGTGACCGACTTGTCGTGGAACAGTTGCTCGACGCGATCCTCGAGCTGATA
The DNA here is from genome assembly GCF_047605565.1 of Labrys sp. (in: a-proteobacteria). Classification (NCBI taxonomy): domain Bacteria; kingdom Pseudomonadati; phylum Pseudomonadota; class Alphaproteobacteria; order Hyphomicrobiales; family Xanthobacteraceae; genus Labrys; species Labrys sp. (in: a-proteobacteria). The sequence continues at coordinate 19,202 of NZ_JASGFM010000039.1, read as the reverse complement.
GGGCTTCTCGATGCGGATGTCGTCGAGCCAGGGCTTCCAATGGGCGAGCGCCAAGTCTTCTTCGGTCTGCTGCTCGACCGCCTCGGCCAAGGCCGCATCGTCGATGCGGTTGAGCTCCAGCGTGAAGAACAGGAGGTGGGAGGAGGCGGTGGTCAGCTTGTCCTGCACGTCGCCATAGAATTTGGCGCGGACGGGATCGGTGGTGTCGCCGGCATAGACGAGGCCAGCGAAGGAGGCGATGCGCCCGAGCCTGTCCTCGAGGCCCTCATAGGTCTTGATGATGGTGGCGAGACGGCGGGCGCCCTCCTTGCCGGCCAGAATCTCGGCGAGCTTGCCCTTATGGGCCTCCTCGAAGGCAAGACAGTCGGCCAGGCCCCTGTCGAGATCGGCGGCAATCTCGGGCGAATCGATGCCCGGGTAGAGATCGGCGAGATTCCATTCAGGCAATCGGCCGAGTTCGCTGCCCTTCCGGTCGGCCCTGGTCTCCGGCGAATCAGCCTTGGATGCCTCGGATGAAGAGGAACCGGAGGATGCGGAAAAAGATTGGCCGGCCATGAAAACTCCTTGAGACCGCTTGGCACTACGATTGCGGTTATCGTTCGAACGGCATTCCTGAATGCCAGCCGGAGGCTGACACTCCGTGTTTGCAACAAAGCCGGGCCGGCGATACGGCCCCGTGATGATCCCACATATCGCCGTTCGCGGCCGCGGTTTCAACCATCTCAGCGGAATGTGACTTTGATGAAACGTCGTTAAGCAGTCCTTCACGCTTCTCCTCCTAGATGATCCGAAACGGCACACGGGGCGCTTCGCCCGGGTGAAATCGTGGCGCCTCTCCGGAGGGTGGCCTCGTGCTGGCGCGCGGCGATGCCGGGTTTCCGCAGGGATCGGCATCCGATCGCTGCGCCGGATGAAATGGGACGGGGGATTGATGGGCTCGACTGTTCTGATCGCCGACGACGATCCGGTGCAATGCCGGCTTCTCGAGGCCATGGTGAGGCGTTTTGGCTATCATGCCTGCCTTGTCGACAGTGGCGAAGCGGCGCTGCGTGAACTCGAAGGCGGCAAGATCGATCTTCTCGTCCTGGACCTGGTGATGCCTGATCTCGACGGCATGGGCGTGCTCGGCCGCATGCGGGCCCGCGGCCTGCAGGTTCCGGTGATCGTGCAGACGGCCCACGGCTCGATCGATGCCGTAATCTCGGCGATGAAGGCGGGTGCGGCCGATTTCGTGGTCAAGCCCGTGGGGGCGGAGCGTCTGCAGGCCTCGATCCGCAATGCTCTCAAGCACCGCGCGCTGGAACGCGAAGTGGCCGTGCTCGCCAAGCGCGTCACGGGTCAGCTCGGCCTCAAGGATCTGGTTGCCCGCGGTCCGGAGATGGAGCGGGTGGTGCGCCTGGCCGAGAAAGCGGCGGGGTCGACCATTCCCGTGCTGATCGAGGGCGAAGCGGGCACCGGCAAGCAGATGGTGGCGCAGGCGATCCATGGCGGCGGCGAACGCCGCGGCCGGCCGTTCGTGGCCGTCAATTGCGGCACCCTGCCGGAGGCCGAGGCCGAACGCATCCTGTTCGGCCAGGACAAGAACGCGGCCGGTGCCGTCGACAAGCAGGCCGGCAAGCTGGCGGAGGCCCATGGCGGCACGCTCTTTCTCGACAATGTCGGCGAATTGTCGCCCGTCCTGCAGGTCAAGCTGCTCGACGCGCTGCGCAGCGGCGAGATCGAACCGCTCGGCGCCCGGCGGGCTGTGCGTACGGATTTCCGCCTGATCTCCTCGACCAGCCGCAACCTGATCGATCTGGTCAAGGCGGGGCTGTTCCGCGAAGACCTCTATTATCGCCTCCATGTCTTCCCGATCATGCTGCCGGCGCTGCGGGTGCGGCGTGAGGATATCGCCGACCTTGCCTGGCATTTTCTCGCACGCTTCGGGGCCGAGGAAGGCAAGGCCGTACGCAGCATCAGCGCCGAGGCCCAGGCGCTGCTCACGGCCTATGACTGGCCCGGCAATGTGCGCCAACTCGAAAATGCGATGTATCGCGCGGTGATTCTCGCTGAAGGCGACGAGATCGGCGTGCCGGACCTGCCGCAGATCGCCGCCCGCGTGGATGGGTTCGACGTGCGCATCCCTTCTGCGCCGCTGCTGCCGCCCAAGCCGGTGCACATCGGTCCGGCCATGATCACCGGGACACCGCTGCGCGAGATCATCACGGTGCGCGAACCCCACACCATGACCATGCTCGATGCGCGAGGGGACGTCCGCACGCTGGAATCGCTGGAAACGGACATGCTGAAATTTGCCATCCGCCATCATCGCGGGCAGATGACCGAAGTCGCGCGCAAGCTCGGCATCGGACGATCCACGCTTTATCGCAAGCTCAAGGAACTTGGGCTTGACGAAGCGTCGATCGGCGTGAGAGCCGGAGAAACGGGCGAGTCTCACCAGGCGGCGTGAACGGTTATGTGATCGTTTGCACACCAGAATTTGTCTTGAATCTGGCATGGTACTTGTCACTATCGACACAATTGCAGGCGGCGTTGGGACATTGGGCGCCGGAGATTGAGGAATCTTATGAGTTACCGCGCTAATTTGTTGAGTTCGGTCGCTCTGGCTTTGAGCTTGAGCGCCATATTGCTCCCGGCCTATGCCCAAGACAGCGGTACGCCCACCAGCCATAAGCCCGATGCTGCCGCGCCGTCGGTTCCCGGCCTGAGTGCCGGCGAAAAGCAGAGCGCCTTCGCCCCGGCCGTGCCGCAGACCGCGCCGGCCGCCGCTTCGCCGCAGGAGCGGGTGAGCGTGCAGCATGTCAAGCCGGACGCCGCACCGGCTTCGACCGCGACCCTTGCGCCCGCGCCGGTCGGCCCCGTTCCGGTGCCGGCTCCCGTCGAAATGGCACCGAAGCCGGCCGAGACGGCCGTTGCCCCGGACACGCCGTCCTCGATCTCCGCAACGGCCCCCAAGGACGGGGCCACGCCGACGGGTTCCCAGTCCGTGGCTACCGCTTCGCCGGCCGGGCAGCCCGCCCCCAGCATGGCACCGACCCCGGAAATCCCCGCTGCCGTTCCGGCCGAGACGCAGGCACCCAAGGTCGAGCCCAAGGCTGAGCCCGTGCCGCCCGCTGAGGCCAGCACGCCTGCTCCCGCGCCATCGGTTGCTCCTGCCGCCGTCACCATGAATCTCGCCGCCAGGCTTGCCGATTACGTCGCCAAGCGTGGCGCCGACGCGCAGGCCATCAGCGATTTCTACGCGCTGCGCGGCGCGACGCCGCTCTGGATCGACAATGGTGCGCTCACGCCCGCGGCCAAGGCCTTGGTCGATCGCATGAACCGCGCAGGCGAGGATGGCCTTGACGCCTCGGCTTTCCGCGTTGCCGGGCTCAACGCCCTGAGCGGCGCGAGCGCCGATGCCCAGGCGGATGCCGAGATCGCGCTGAGCGCGGCTGTCCTTACCTATGTCCGCCAGGCTTCCTCGGGCCGGGTCGACACCCGGCAGATCAGCCGCGACATCGCCAAGGCTCCCAACATGCCCGACCCGGTGGCGGCGCTCGCTTCGGTGGCGATCGCCTCCGATCCTGTCACGGTGCTTGACGGCTACAATCCGGCCTCGCCGCAATACCTGGCGCTGAAGCAGAAGCTGGCCGACGTCAGGGCCGCCAATGCCGCCGCCGCCGAAGCCACTCTGCCGGAAGTTCCTGCCGGTCCCACGCTGAAGGTGGGCATGACGGACACCCGGGTTGCGGTGCTGCGCACGCGCCTCGGCCTGACGGCCAGCGATGCCGACAGCGATGTCTATGACGAGGCATTGCAGGCGGCGGTGCGCGACTTCCAGGCCACCCGCAATCTCAAGGCCAGCGGCACGCTTGGTCCAGCCACGGTGGTCGCCCTCAATGCGGCCCTGCGCCAGCCGCGCGTCAATACCGAGAGCGAGATCATCGCCAATATGGAGCGCTGGCGTTGGTTGCCCCATGACATGGGCCTGACCAATGTCTTCGTGAACGTGCCCGAGTACAAGGTCTGGTTCACCAAGGACGGCGTGCTGAGCTATGAGGCGCGGGTGGTGGTCGGCAAGGCCAATACGCCGACGCCGATCTTCTCCGATCAGATGAGCTTCGTGGTGGTCAATCCGTCCTGGAACGTACCGCAGTCGATCATCAAGAAGGAATATATGCCCAAGCTCGCCCAGGATCCCGGCTATCTCGAGCGCCGGGGCTATGAAGTGAGCTATGTCGGCGGCCAGATGCAGGTGCGCCAGCCGCCGGGTGAGCGCAATGCGCTCGGCTTCATCAAGTTCATGTTCCCGAACAATTTCTCGGTCTATCTGCACGACACGCCGCAGCGCAACCTGTTCTCGCGTGACGAACGGGCCTTCAGCCATGGCTGCGTGCGTGTGGATAACCCCTATAAATTTGCCGAGCTCGTGATGGGCAATGGCTGGACTGAGGACAGCGTCCGCGGCCTGCAGGGCGGGGAAGAGCAGCGCATTGATTTGGAGAGGAAAATTCCGGTCCACATCGCTTATTTCACCGCCTATGTGGACGGTGACGGCGAATTGCAGCGCCTCAACGACATCTACGGATATGACCGGAAGGTGATTTCGGCGCTTGGCCTTCCCGGCTGAAATCTGTTATGCAACGATTTACCATGTTTGGTAAGGGTTGGCGTTCGCCAACCCGCGTTCGTCTTTTTGCCACGTTTCCCAAGCAAAAGGCCACTCCCAAGGCCGGTTTCAACGGCTAGATATTAGGGGTCGAACGGTGCATCAACGGTGCTTTAACCAATCTCGGCAAGACTCCGGCAATCCGGACCTGGCGCCGAGCGTCCCATTTGTGGAAATACGCTCGGCTCTGGTTCCCTCGCCTATTTGCCGAGAGTGCTAATCGTGCAGAACCCACTCAGCCTTTTGCCCCGGATCAAAGTTTCGCGTACCGGTCGCATTCTGGCCATTTCCCTCGCATCCACCGTGATGACGACGGTTCTGGTCGGGCCGACGCAGGACGCGATTGCCAATGGCGATACTCGCTCGCTCTATATGCGCCACCTGCATACGGGCGAGACCATCAACATCACCTACAAGCGTAACGGCTCCTATGATTCCGCCGCGCTGAAGAAGATCGACTGGTTCATGCGCGACTGGCGCCAGAACCAGGCCGTGCGCATGGATCCGCGCACGCTCGATACGCTGTGGCTGGTCTATCGCCAGGTTGGCGCCTCCCAGCCGATCAACATCGTCTGCGGCTATCGCTCGCCCGGCACCAACGGCATGCTGCGCCGGCGTTCGCGCGGCGTCGCCAAATTCAGCCAGCACACGCTCGGCAAGGCGATCGACTATTTCATTCCCGGCGTGTCGCTGTCGAAGCTGCGGGTCGCCGGTCTTCGCCTGCAGCGTGGCGGCGTGGGTTACTACCCTTCGTCCGGCTCGCCCTTCGTCCATATGGATTCCGGCGGCGTACGCATGTGGCCGCGCATGTCGCGTAGCGAACTCGCTTCCGTCTTCCCCGACGGCAAGACGGTGCTGGTGCCTTCGGACGGGCGTCCGATGCCCGGCTACCAACTGGCGATGAACGAAATTCGCCGCAATGGCGGCTCGGCTGGCGGTGGTGCCGGCGAGGATGACGTCGCCGAGACCAGCGGCGGCGGCTTCTTCGCAGCCCTGTTCGGTTCGCGCAGCAATACGACCACCAGTGCCCCGCCGGTCGAAGTGGCCCAGGCCTATGCGCCGACCACGCGCAGCAGTGCCCGCATACCGGCCGTGGCGCCGCAGCCGGCGGCTCAAGTGGCTCCTCCGGCGATGCAGCAGATGGCGATGGCCGATGAATTGGCGACCTCGCCGCGTCGCATGGCGCCTGTGCCGCTGCCCGAGCGCCGTCCCAATGATATCGACGCCGCACAGGCTGCCGATGCTGCGACGGCACAGCTCGCCTCCGCCGATACCGGTCCGCGCATGATCTGGCAGACCGGGGCGAATGGCGCGGGTGGCGAGGTGGCTGCCAATGTGCCGTTGCCGCCGCTGCGTCCGGGTACGGCGGCCGAGGAGAGCCAGGCGGCCCCCGTGCAGCTCGCTTCCCTGGATGCTCCGCCGGCGGTGCCGGCGACGCGGCCGGTGCTCGATCCCAAGCCTCCGGTCTTCGCAGACCTTTCCCAGGGCAGCGAAGGCTTCATGAAGCGTAGCGCCAACCGTCAGTCGCAGCGCGCCCTCGGCTTCGCCGATCCGGCGCCCGTGACCAACACGGCCCGGCCGCCACGGCCGGCTTTGATCGCGACGCGCTTCGAGAAGCAGAACTTCGCTTCGCTGTCGGCGCCGGTTTCCGCTGCCCGCAACAAGCAGCAGGCGACCCTGGTCAAGCCGGACCTGCGCACCACGGCTTCGCTGATCGCGGCGCCGTCCAAGACGGTGGTGGTGCGCTTCGGCGTGGCGGCCTATCAGGACCTGCGGGCCGACAAGTTCACCGGCGCCGCGGTCAAGCCCCTGCGCGTCGCCAGCTTCGCGCCGATGCCGGATATCTTCACCGGCTCGATCGCCTCCAACTAAGCCAGAGTTTTTACCAGCGCACCGGTTCGCCCGGTGCGCTGGCTTCGATCGCCAGGGCATGAACGCCGCGCGCAAAGGCAGGCTTCAGGGCTTCGTTGACCAGGCGATGGCGCTCGACGCGGCTGCGTCCGCTGAAATGCGGCGAGACGATCTTCACCCGGAAATGGCTTTCGCCGCCCTCGCGATGACCGGCGTGGCCGGCATGGGCAGCCGATTCGTCCAGTACCACCAGACGTTCGGGCGCAAGCGCCGCTTCCAGGCTGGTTTCGATCAGATCTTGCATGGATGACGTCACGTTCGCAGGTTTCCTATTGCCCTGACTTTGGCCCAATTCTCCGCGATAGAGGGCCCTCGTCTCGAATCACGTTATTCCTGCGCTAAAACAAGGCTGATTCAAGAGGCCGAAATATCTATCCGCGACCTGGCCAATCCTAGAGCAAAACGCGTTCGTGACCGAACGCTTATTTTCTCTAACTCCCTGTTTCAACGCGTCTTTGCGATTCGTGGTGATCCCGTCAAATCGCAAGACGCTCTAGCGAGACCCTTTCGTGCCGACTGACCTGATCAATCCCGCGCCGCGCCGTTCTTCCCGCCGCATCTATCTGCCGACCATCCTGTTCGCCCTGATCGCAATCGCCTGGTCGGGCTTCTGGTGGTACGCCTCCACTCGGCTCGAGGCCGAATGGGCGCGCTTCCTGGCCAAGCAGGCCGAGCTCGGACGCCAGATCAAATGCGGCGAGCAGACCATCGGCGGCTATCCCTTCCGCCTGGAAATGCATTGCGGCCAGGCGACGGTGGAGAGCGTCAGAGCCAATAGGCCCTTCAGTGCCGCACTCGCCGAGGTGAATGCGGTGGCCCAGGTCTACCAGCCCAACAAGGTGCTGCTCCAGGCCAAGGGACCGGTAACGCTGGTCGACAAGAGCGATGCCGGAGCGACGCTGACCGCCGATTGGAAGAGCGCCGAGGCCAGCATGTCGATCTGGACTTCCGGGCCGCAGAATGCCGCGGTGGTGATCAAGGGCCTCAGCGGTACCGTCAAGCGCGGTGACCAGGCCGTCAATCTGGTCGAGGAGGGCAATGTCGAGGTCCATATCCGCCTGGCCGAGGGCACCAATGCCGCGCCGGGCGCCTATGATCTTGCCGCCGATGTCGACGCCAAGGCGATCGCGCCGCTCGACGATTTCCTCGGCGCTCCTTCCCCGATGAAAGGGACTTTCCGCGGGGTGATCACCAAGATCGACCTCAGGCCCATGCCGATGCCCGAGCGCCTGCGCGATTGGGCCGCCGCCGGTGGCACGCTGACCATCACGCAGGCCCAGGTCGAGCGTGGCCCGAGCGTCGTCAAGGCAACCGGCACAGTCGGGCTGGAAACCAGCGGCTTTCCCTCCGGCGACCTGACGGTGGCCCTCGCCGGCGTGCCGGAACTCGCCCAGACGCTCAAGCAATCGGGCCGGGTGCCAGATATGGTGGCGACGACCCTCACCGTCGGCCTGCCCGTGCTGGGCAAGCCCACCAACATCGATGGCAAGGCAGCGGTCGAAGTGCCCCTGACCATCGCCGACGGCAAGATCCGCGCCGGTGCCTTCCTGCCTGGCCTCAAGCTGCCGCGCCTGTTCGTGCCCGAATAGGGGCGAGGGCGCGCGCTGACAACGGATCCTCCTCATGGGTTGAACGAGGGGCTCGCAGCTTTATGCTGCCCGCAACAAACCATTTGGGGGAATCACATGCTTCGTTTGCTTGTCGTCTGTCTCGGCCTGCTTTGCCTTGCGCCCGCCGCGATCGCACGGGAGGCGCCGTCGGCACCGGGGCTCGACGCCGTGCTGGCATCCGGCGTGCTCAAGGTAGGATCCACCGGCGACTACCGCCCCTTCAGCTACAAGGATCCGGCGAGCGGCGAGTTCTCCGGTTTCGACATCGATCAGGCCAAGAGCCTCGCCGAGACACTCGGCGTGAAGCTCGAGATCGTGCCGACGACCTGGTCCAATCTGTCGGCGGATTTCGAAGCCGGCAAATTCGACGTCGCCATGGGCGGCGTGTCGGTGACCTTCGATCGCCAGAAGAAGGGCCTGTTCTCCACCCCCTATATGCGCGAGGGCAAGACGCCGATCGCCCGCTGCGCCGACAAGGGCAAGTTCGAGACACTTCAGGATATCGACAAGCCAGGGGTGACGGTCGTTGCCAATCCGGGCGGCACCAACGAGAAATTCGCCCGCGCCAGCCTGAAGCAGGCCAAGATCGTGATCTTTCCCGACAACACCAAGATCTTCGACGAGGTGGCGGCGGGGCGGGCCGACCTGATGATGACAGACGCCTCCGAGACCCTCTATCAGGAAAAGCTGCATCCGGGCGTGCTGTGCGCCGTGCATCCCGACAAGCCTTTCAATTTTGCCGAGAAAGCCTATTGGCTGCAGCGCGACATCGGCCTGAAGGGGTTCGTCGATCAATGGCTGCACCAGTCGATCGAGACGGGCGCCTACCAGAAGATCTACGACAAGTGGTTCAAGTGAGTCGGTAGACCGGATCGGGTTACTGCGCCAGGATCGGCGCCAGGGCATCGAGAAGCGGGTCGGGGGAGAAGGCTTCCCCTCCCGGTTCCCAGGCATATTGAAACTCGGCGATCTCGATGCCCACGAAGGCCTGCTCGGCGATCACCTCGCAGCAAGCGCGGAGATCGGCGAGCGACAGGCCGCCTTCGCAAGCATAGTCGGTCGGAACGACGCCCGGATTCAGCACGTCGCAATCCAGGTGCACATAGACCGGACGGCCGGCAATCGCCTTGCGCAATTCGGCGGCCAGGTCGCCGCGTGGCTCGACCAGCGGAATGCCGTGCCTGTCGATCAAATCCTGCTCGAATGGGTCGAGATCGCGCTGGCCCACGAGAACGAGCCGGTCGAGGCTCAAGCCTGCTCCCAGACTCGAGTCCCAAAGTCCGGCGGGACCGGAAATGGCGAGACCGCCAAGAAAGCCCGAAGCCGAGGCCTCCGGCGTATTGAGATCGCCATGGGCGTCGAACCAGACGATGCAGGCATCGGGACGATGCCTGGCAACGGCCGGCAGTGTCGCGAGCGAGACCGCGCAGCGGCTGGTGGCTGCAATGGAGACGTCTCCCTTCGCCAGCACGTCGTCGAAGCGGGCCTGCAACTGTTTGAGCGCCGGCAGCGCGACGTCCAGTTCCTCGCGCCAGCCGGTATTCAGCGCAGGTTCCGGCGTGCCGACCACGAAAGGCGCGATGCCCGTCCGCCGTGCCAAGGCGTCGCCGATCGCCCGGGCTCCCGGCATGGCCAGATCGTTGTGATCGCCAGCCCGCCCCTGAAATACCGTATATGCAAACTGCCTGGTCAATGCTGTCGCCTCAGATTTGGCCACGGTCACCCCGGGGGCGACAGACGGCTCGATAGCACCCCCTGATGGTATCGGCAGTACTCGCCCGGTTTCAAGGTTGATCGTCCTGCCGGCCGCTTCTCGCCTTGCCCGGCTTCAAACCTCCACGACAAGGCTCGGATCGTGGTTCGGGTTCTCCACTTCGATGATGGATTGCTTGCCCCTTCGATAGGCATAGATGTTGCCGCGCGGATTGCTGACGATGCGGGTGTCATGCACGCGATAGTCGCGGCTGGCATGAATGTGACCATGTATCCAAAGGTGCGGCCGGTATTCGGCAATCAGGGAGGTCAGATCGCTGGCATAGGCCGCATCGATCGGCTCGCTGACGGCATTCTGCCAGAGCGAATGGGGGTGCGGGGCGTGATGGCTGATCACCACGCTGGGGCCGTTGAACGGCCGGGCAAGGGTGTTTGCGATTGCCGACCGGTGCCGGCCATGGCTGAGCAGAGCGTCCCTGGTTTGCCAGCGCCGATAGTTGGGCCCGGTCCGGATCAGCTTGTGGTCGTTCATCTGCATGCCTGCGGCGACCTGCCCCTGAAAGGGGCTGCCCGCCACGGCGTAGTCGGTCCACAGCGTGGCGCCGATGAAGCGCACCCCGCTGGCGGTGAGAGTCTCTCCCTCGGCAAGCAGGTGAATACCTTCCAGCCGCGCCCGATCGCGGGCTTTGCGCAGTTCCGTTTCCACGTTCTCCCGATAGAAGTCGTGGTTGCCGGGAACATAGATCAGCGGCAGGCCGCGGGGCAGGACATGCTGCGCGAGCCAAGGCAAAGCCCGGTCATGGAGGCGGTTGCAGACATCGCCGGCAATGACGACGGCATCGGCCCCGGCAGGTGTTGGAGCAAGCGTATAGGGGCTGTTATCGACGTGGAGATCCGACAAGACCCAAAGACGCATGATCGACCTAGGTCTTGCTTTGCTCGGTAGCGTCAGGGCTGTCCGGCTTCACCTCGTATTTCATCAGGATCGGCACCTGGGTGGCGGCGAAGATCAGGGTGATCGGCATGGTGCCGAAGACCTTGAAATTGGTCCAGAAATCATCCGAGAAGTTGCGCCAGACGATTTCGTTGAGCACCGCCAGGAACAGGAAGAACAGGCCCCAGTTCAGGGTGAGCTTGCGCCAGCCCTCGGGCTTGAGGTCGAAGGCAGCATCGAGGACGATGCGGATCAGGGGCTTGCCGAAGGCGAGGCCTCCCAGCAGGATCAGGCCGAACAGCGTGTTGACGATGGTCGGCTTGAGCTTGATGAAGGTCTTGTCCTGCAGCCAGAGCGTCAGCACACCGAAGACCAGCACGAAGATGCCCGAGACCAGCGGCATCACCGGAATGTGCCGGGTGAGCACGAGGCCGGCGATGAGCGCGATCACTGTGGCCGGGATGAACACGGCGGTGGCCGTGAAGATGTTGCCGCTCGGCCCCTCGAACAGGGCCGGCGCCATGAAGCGCTCGACCAGGGGCTTGAACAATTCCGGCTTGTAATTGGCGAGGAAGAACAGGACCAGCGGCCCCATTTCCAGCACGAGCTTGAGGACGGGATTGACCTTCTGGCGCGGAGCGCCTGCGGTTTCAGCGGTCATGGCTCACTCCATCCCGGCAATGGCGCGGGAGAAGTCCCGGGCAGAGAAGGGTTCGAGGTCATCGATGCCCTCGCCGACGCCGATGTAATGCACGGGCAGGCCGAATTTGGCGGCCAAGGCCACCAAGATGCCGCCGCGCGCCGTGCCATCGAGCTTGGTCATCACCAGGCCGGTGACGCCAGCGGTCTTGCCGAAGATCTCGGTCTGCGAGATGGCGTTCTGGCCGACGGTAGCGTCGAGCACCAGCAGCACCGCGTGGGGCGCGCTCGCGTCGATCTTCCTGATCACGCGCACCACCTTGGCGAGCTCGTCCATCAACTGGGCCTTGTTCTGCAGCCGCCCGGCGGTGTCGATCAGCAGCACGTCGGAACCGTTTTCCTGCGCGGCCTTGAGGGCGTCGAAGGCGAGACCCGCGGAATCGGCACCCTGCTCGCGAGCCACGATGGGCGAGCGGGTGCGCTCGGCCCAGACCTTGAGCTGCTCGATGGCGGCGGCGCGGAAGGTGTCGCCGGCCGCTAGCGTCACCTTGAGGCCGTCGGCGCTGAACTTGGCGGCGAGCTTGCCGATGGTGGTGGTCTTGCCCGAGCCGTTGACGCCGACCATCAGGAGAACGAAGGGCTTGTGGGACCGGTCGATCTCCAGGGGCTTGGCCACCGGGGTGAGGATGGCCTCGACCTCGCTGGCCAGGACCTGGTGAACCTCCTCTGGCGAGATCTGGCGATCGAAGCGCCCCTTGCCGATCGCGGCGGCGATACGGGTGGAGACGTCGACGCCGAGATCGGCCTGGATCAGGACGTCCTCCAACTCCTCGAGCGTGGTGGCATCGAGCTTGCGCTTGAGCACGATGTCGGTGATGCCGCGGCTGATGGCGTTGGACGAACGCGACAGGCCGTCGCGCAGGCGGCGCCACCAGGATTTCTTCTCGGCGGGCGCGGGCGGCGAGGCCGGCTCGCTGGTGCGCGGAGCTGGAGACGGCTCCGGTGCGGGAGGCGGTGCCGGCGCAGGAGCTGGCGGCGCAGGAGTTGGTGGTGCAGGCGACCCGGGTTCCAGGGGAACGATCAATTCGGCCGCGGCCAGGGGCACGGGTTCGATCAGGGCCTCGAGCGGCGCCTGTGCTGGTTCTGGCGCCGTGCCGGATTCCTCGACGGGAGCCGGCGTCGCCTGCTCGGCGGCTGGCTCGGGCCTGGTCTCGGTTTCCGGCGTCGTGGCGCCTCGCCCGAACAGCCGTGAAAAGAAGCCGGGCTTTTGCTTGTCGCTCTCAGTCATCGAAACGGTCTGAATCCCAAAAGCGTTTTGCGATCAGGCGGAATCGCCTAGAATCGCAAAGACGCGTCAAAACAAGAAGTTAGAGCAAAATGCGCTCGGTCGTCGACGCGTTTTGCTCTTGGGTGGCCAACCTGCCACCGAAAAATGGTCTCATGTTGAAGGAACCTCTAGCCGACAATGCCCGATCACGATAGCGCTAAGCGATGATATCGCTCGATTTGACCACGCGGCTCATTCACCGCGACGCCCTGATCCTGATCCTCGACAAGCCTGCCGGCCTGCCCGTGCATGCGGGGCCGAAAGGCGGGCCCAATCTCACGGCCATGCTGGAGCAGCTGCGCTTCGGCCTGCCTCGCAATCCGGAGCTGGCGCATCGGCTCGACAAGGATACGTCCGGCTGCCTGGTGCTCGGGCGGCATGCCAGGCCCCTGCGCACTCTCAACGATCTCTTCGCCAAGGGCGGCGTCGAGAAGACCTATTGGGCGGTGGTCGAGAGCGGCCCGACCGAGGACAGTGGCCTGATCGACATGCCGATCGCCCGGCGGTCGCCCGAGCGCGGCTGGTGGATGAAGCCGGCCGAGGACGGCTTGCCGGCACAGACCGATTTCCGTGTGCTGGGTCGGGCGGGGGAACATACCTGGCTGGAGCTGAAGCCGCGCACCGGCCGTACCCATCAGCTGCGCCTGCATTGCGCCGCCTCCGGCTTTCCGATCGTCGGCGATCCGATCTATGGCAGCGCGCCGCGCGAGGGCGGCCCGGTGCTGCATCTGCATGCCCGAGGCGTGAGCGTGCCGATCCTGCCCAAGAAGCCGGCTGTCACGGCGGAAGCAGCGCCACCTGACCATATGGGCGAGCACCTTGCGGCCCTCGGCTATCGGGGACCTCTCAGCCCGACGCCGCCGGAACTGGTGCAGCCGGTGCCCGAGCCGGTCCGTCGCCGCGGGCTCAGGCCGAAATAGGCATGAGAACCTTCCGCCTTGCGGGCTGCCGGATTCACACATCTCGACGTGGCAAGAAAAGGCGCGGGTAATCCTTCCCCGAAGCCGGGGAAGGATTACCCGCGCTCAATACTGCCAATATTGAGATGTGTGCAGCCGATAGCCTGCAAGGGGGAAGGCCTAGCGTTCTACCCCGCTGTATCAGCCAGCTCCGCCAGGATCCAGTCGCGGAAAGTGCGGATCTTGGGCTGGTTGCGGCGCATTTCGGGATAGACCAGGTAGAAGGCCCGATCGCTCGGCAGTACCAGCTCGAAAGGCTGGATCAGCCGGCCCTCGGCGAGGTCGTCGTCGTAAAGGGCGGTCGAGAGGATGGCAGCTCCCTGTCCAGCCTTGGCCGCCGCGTTGATCACCGCCTGGCTGCTGAGATTGTAGACGAGCTTGGGCATTTCATAGCTGACGCCGGCTGCTTCGAACCATTCGCGCCACCAGTAATCGCCGGGATCGAGAAGGGGGATGCGCAAAAGATCGGCCGGCGTGTAATGCGGGCCGAGACGAGCGACGAGGTTGCGGCTGAGCATGGGCGTGTAGTCCCCCGGGAGCAGGCGGTGGGCCTGCAGGCCGGGCCAGTCCCCGGTGCCGAAGAAGATGGCGACATCGGTTTCTTCACGGGTGAAGTCGATAGCACGGTCGGTCGCTTCGATACGGACTGCCAAAGTGGGGTGGGCGAGCTGGAAGGCGCCGATATGGCGGGCAAGCCAGCTGGTGGCGAAACTCACCTTGGCGCAGACGGTCAGCACACCCTCGACGCCGCCGCGGGCCGCTGCATAGGCCTCCGCCATCAGGGCGAAGGCGTCGGTGATCGCCGGCGCCAGGCGCTGGCCGGCTGCGCTGAGCTCGATCTGGCGCGGCTTGCGCAGGAAGAGCGGCCCGCCGAAACGTTCCTCCAGGAGCTTGATCTGGTAGGAGACGGCAGCCTGGGTCATGCCGAGCTCGGCGGCCGCACGGGTGAAGCTCAGATGCCGCGCCACGGCCTCGAAGACTCGGATAGCGGCCAGCGGCGGCAGCAAAGTGCTCACGATGCATCAGCTCTCTTTATGGGTACTGCTTGAGCTTCAATTCGTCAGAACCCGAAATTCATGGAAAATCTCCGGATGAAACGGCCAAAAGCAGGGCCGATCTGGAGATTTGGCCATGATAGTGGCGCGGATAGAACGTATAGGGCAAGCTTATTCATATAGGGCCGATACGGGGCATGGCGAGACGCAGCCGGCCCGTCGGCCAGCCTTATTGAGGGAGGCGCTGCGTGAGCTCTCCGATCACCTGTTGTGCGACATCGGTGTTATCGATGGCCATGCGAAGAACGATCGGCCTGAGCCTGACGCCAGCGCCCGCGCTCTGATCGATCGCTATCGATAGAGAGGGGGGCGGAAGGAAAGCGGCTTCTTGATCGTCTTAAGACGCCATGGCCTCTTCACCCCGGTTGCCGAGGCTGGCGGTCCTGCCGACCTCCTCCAGGATCCAGTCGCGGAAGACGCGGATCTTCGGCAGGTTGCGGCGGGCTTCGGGATAGACCAGGTAGAAGGAATGTTCGCCGGCGACTTGATGAAAGGGCTGGATCAGCCGCCCTTCCGCCAGATCCTGGGCCCAGAGGGCGCAGGAGAGGATGGCGACGCCCTGGCCGTCGAGTGCGGCGGTTCCGACGAAGGCCTGTGAGCCGATGCAGGGAATCTCCACGGGCCCGCGATGGACACCGCCGAAGCGATCCTGCCCGCGCGTGATTGGCGGTGCGGACTGCACTTCGCTGCGCGAAGGGCCCCTGGGGCGGCGGGCGACTTTGACGAGGTCGAACCAATCGTCCCACCACGTGTCGCCGGGATCGAGCAGTGGCAGGCGCAGGAGATCGGCTGGCTGCTTCACGCCGCCGATGGTGGCGGCGAGCTTCGGGCTGAGCATGGGGGAGTATTCACCCGATAGCAGGCGATGGCTGCACAGGCCCGGCCAGTTGCCGTCGCCATGGCGGATGGCGAGATCGATGTCGCTGCGTGCAAAGTCGACTGCTTGGTTGATGGCGTCGATCCGCACGGCCAGGGAAGGGTAGCGGATCTGGAAGGCGCCGACATGGCGGGCCAGCCAGGTCGTGGCGAAGGTGATCGAGGCCGTGACCGTGAGCACGCCCTCCGCATCACCGCGCGCCGAGGCATAGGCCTGGGCGAGCAGGGAGAAGGCTTCGCTCACCGCCGGCGCCAGGCGCTGGCCGGCCTCGGTGAGCTCGACCTGCTTGGGGCGGCGCAGGAAGAGCGGGCCTCCGAAACGTTCCTCGAGCAATTTGATCTGGTAGGACACGGCGGCCTGGGTCATGCCGAGTTCGTTGGCGGCGCGCGTGAAGCTCTGGTGCCGTGCCACGGCCTCGAACACCCGGATGGCGGTGAGGGGAGGAAGCGGAAGGGTCATTTGCGATAAGCCTGTTTTATGGCTCCAAATCGAGCTTCAATTAGCCACATCCCGCGCGGAATGGGAATATCCCTGTCAGATATTGCTAATTGCCGCACAGGAGATTTGGCCATGACGGCCGTTCAATTCAATCGCATAGGGCAGTCTTATTGCGGTCATGCGGATAGCGAACGCGTGGCCAAGCCGAATGAGACATTCATCAGGCCCCGCTTCATCGGTCCCTATGATCTCTCGGATCATTTGCTGCGGGATATCGGCGTGCTCGACGGCAATACCGGGCGAGGCAAAGGAAACAACGGCGCTTTCTCGGCGCGGGACCTGATCGACCGATATCGGTAAGCCCGGGAACAGCTTCAGGGTGCACGGGCATCTTGCCCGTTATTCCTTACCGCAAGCGCAGTATTTCCAAGAACGGGCAAGATGCCCGTGCACCCGGAAATCACCGTTCCCAGGGGTTACTCCGCCGCCGGCCTGACGCCATAGCGGTTCTCGATATAATCGATCACCATCTGCTTGAATTCGTCGGCGATGCCGGGGCCGCGCAGGGTTGCGGCCTTCTGGCCGTCGATGAACACCGGTGCGGTCGGCGTCTCGCCGGTGCCGGGCAGGGAAATGCCGATATCGGCATGCTTGCTCTCGCCGGGGCCGTTGACGATGCAGCCCATCACCGCGACCTTCAGCGTCTCGACGCCCGGATAGCGTGTCTTCCAGTCCGGCATGGACTCGACGATGAAGCCCTGGATGCTCTGGGCGAGTTCCTGGAACACGGTCGAGGTGGTGCGGCCGCAGCCGGGGCAGGCGGCCACCAGCGGCACGAAGGTGCGGATGCCCATCACCTGCAGGATCTCCTGGGAGACCTTGACTTCCTGGGTGCGATCGCCGCCGGGCTCGGGCGTGAGCGAGACGCGGATGGTGTCGCCGATGCCGGCCTGCAGCAGCGGCGAGAGAGCGGCGGCCGAGGCGACGATGCCTTTCGAGCCCATGCCGGCCTCGGTGAGGCCGAGATGCAGGGCATAGTCGGAACGGCTGGCCATCTCGCTGTAGACCGCGATGAGATCCTGCACCGCCGAGACCTTGGCCGAGATGATGATGCGGGACTTGGGCAGGCCCATCTCCACCGCACGATCGGCCGAGAGCAGGGCCGACTGCACCAGCGCCTCCCAGGTCACTGTGCGGGCGTCGACCGGCGCCTCGCTCCTGGCGTTCTCGTCCATCAGATGGGTGAGCAGCTCCTGGTCGAGCGAGCCCCAGTTCGCGCCGATGCGCACCGGCTTGTCGTGGCGCATCGCCATCTCGATGATGGCGCCGAACTGGCGGTCGCGCTTGTCCTTGAAGCCGACATTGCCGGGATTGATGCGGTATTTGTCGAGCGCCTGCGCACAGGCGGGATGGTCGGCCAGGAGCTTGTGGCCGATATAGTGGAAATCCCCGATGATCGGCGTGGTCACGCCGATGCGCATCAGCCTTTCCTTGATGCGCGGCACCGCAGCGGCGGCTTCGTCGCGATCGACCGTGATGCGCACCATTTCAGAGCCGGCGCGGGCCAATGCCGCGACCTGCCGTACCGTGCCGTCGATATCGGCCGTGTCGGTGTTGGTCATCGATTGCACCACGATGGGCGCGCCGCCGCCGACCAGGACGCCGCCGACATCGACGGGAACGGTAGGGCGACGGGACATCAGGCCAAAGCGCGCATAGGACGGGATCATCGGGCACCGCTGGTTTCGTTTGGGGATGACATGGACCTCACCGGCTGGCACGTCAAGGTCTTGGGGGGCCGGTCTTCGGACCGGCCTGGAACCACGCCGCCAGCAGAGCCGAGACGGCGGGTCTGAAGACCCGCCCCCCACGATCAGAGAGCCGGCCCTTGCGCTCCGCTCGAACCTTTCTACCATCGCATCTTGCAAAGGATGTGATGGGTTGATGATGATCGGCGCTGGTGCCACGGCTCGCCTGTTCAAATGGTTCGCGGCCAAGCGCATGGAACTGGCCCTGGCCGTGCGCGTCACGGTGGCGGCAGGCCTGACTTTCGTTGCGGTCAAGCTGGTGGACCTTTCCCAGTCGAGCTGGGCGGTGATCACCTCCATCATCGTCATGCAGGCAAGCCTTGGCGGCTCGGTCAAGGCGGCGATGGACCGGATGGCCGGTACGCTGCTCGGGGCCCTGTGGGGCGCGGTGGTGTCGGTGGTGCTGCCGCACCATGAGGGCAATGTCGCGCTGGGCCTTGCGGTACTGACCGCTGTGGCGCCGATGGCGGTGGCCTCGGCGCTGCGGCCGAGCTTCCGGGTGGCACCCATCACCGCGCTGATCGTGTTGATCCCGGCGGGCGGCACGCTGCTGCCGCCCTATGCCTATGCCGCCGAGCGCGTGGCGGAGATCGCGCTCGGCATCGTCGTCGGCGTCGGCGTCGCCCTGTTCGTTTTACCGGCGCGGGCGCAGGGCGCGCTTGCCGCCGCGGCCGCACGCGTGGCCGATCTCAATGCCGAGCTCCTGCTTGCCCTGACCGGCAGCCTCCTCGACGGCAAGGGCCGGCCGGAGCTTGCCGGCATCAACAAGCGCATCCGTGCGAGCCTGCGCCAGATCGATGCCGCCGTCGAGGAGACGGTGCGCGAGCGCAGCGCCCATCTCAGTCATGCCATCGATCCCGAGCCGATGGCGCGCACGCTCTACCGTGTCCGGCACGATCTCGTCATCATCGCCCGCGTCTGCGTGCGCGCTTTGCCGGAGCGGGTGGCGCCGACCCTCACGGAGCCTCTGGAGGCGATGCGGGACGCGACCGTCGGCCTGCTGCGCGGCATCGCCGAAGCCCTGCGGCGCGGCTTTCTCGGGCCGGATGCCGCGGGCTTCGATGCCAGCCTTTCCGCCTATGTCGCCGCCATGGACAAGCTGCGCGGTGCCGGCGTGCTGCGGGACCTGCAAAGCGAGGAGGTCGGCCGCCTCTACGCCCTGCGCTTCGGCTTCGAGCAGCTCGGCCAAGACATCAAGGACCTGGTCGAGCGCAGCTCCGACCTTGCTCGGGAGTAATCGGAGCGCGGACATCTCAGCGACATGAAGACATGTCGCTGAG